>JAYVLW010000063.1:0-8905 GCA_043759315.1 Myxococcales bacterium | reverse complement strand
GCCGGCCGCCGAGCTCCACGCGGTCGTGCACGTCGGCGCCGAGCAGCGTGTGCAGTACATGGGCGAGGAGCTCATCTACTACTTCCTCGTCAAGTTCGCCGACGCCTCGATCATCCCCGACATCCACACGGTGATGTTCTACAACCTGTTCGAGCCCGCTGGCGGCGCGTACCAGAGCGAGAACTTCTTCGAGCACCGCGACTACCTGCGCGAGCGGATGTGCGCCGGGCAGAAGGGCTCGTACAAGCCCGAGACCGCCTACTGGGTCGCGTTCGACAACTCCGTGCCGCAGTTCTTCCCCCTCTACGTGCAGAGCCGCCTCCACGACCTCGCGGAGCTCGAGAAGCCGAGCGGGCCGTGTGGCGTCCTCGACCAGCACACCCTGTTCTCGTCGGGATGGGAGTGGGGCTACTGGATGAACGACGTCGCCTCGCTGCGCGGCAGCTACGAGCTGCAGTCGAACCTCCTCGACGCGTTCACGCAGGAGCTCGCGCCGGATCTCGGGCCGGCGGCCGCGGCCCTGGTCGAACGGCTCGCGCGGTCGCAGCACGATCACGTCATGATCGAGAAGCTCACGGGCTACCTGGTCGGGCGCGACGCGGTGATCGATCTCGGCCGCAAGGCGAACATCATCTCGCAGCCGGATCGCATCACGTTCGATCAGCTCGCCGCCGGGGAAGGCCGGGCGACCGTGGACCGCATGCTGCAGACGCTCGGCGCGTACGCGGGCGAGGTGGACGTGATGGCAGAGGAGCTCGACGCGCTGTCGCTCCCGGACAGCCGGTGGGCGGCGGAGCTCCGCGCCGGCTTTCGCATCGATCAGCTGCGCGCGCGGTTCGTCGAGGCAACGTACCAGGCGACCCTCGCGCAGCTCGATGGCGACACCGGCGTCGCCAAGAAGCGCTACGACGCGGCGAAGGCGCTGCTCGCCCGGGCGCGCGACGTGGTCGGCGATCGCCACGGCGATCTCCACGATGCTCACCAGCGACGTCTCCTCGACAAGACCGGGAACCAGACGCTCTATCAATTCGGCTACCTCTACTTCGCCGACACCCTGTGCTACTGGCAGCGCGAGCTCGACCAGGTCGGCGGCGTGCTCGGCTCGACGAGCACGAACCCCGCCAGCTGCTTCTACTAGCTGACGACCGGAGTTGCCGGCGTCGGCACATCCCCAGGGCTGCGCGTCGCGTCATCGCGCAGTTGGCGCGGCATGCGGCGTGCTCCTCCGGCGGGCATGACCCGCCACACGCGCATGTTCCTCCTGGCCCACCTCGCGTTGGTGGTGCTTGCCTCGTTCAGCGCCTGACCTCGGTGGCCACCGGGCCTTCCAGCACCACGGGATCCGGCCGCGATCGCGGGTCCATGATCCCGTGGACTTGCGAGGCGTTCTCGATCAGGGCGCGTCCAGCTCGAGATCGAGCAGGAACCCGACTTGATCCGCGGTCGCGTCGAACCTGGCCTTGCGGAGGTTCGCGTCGCCGGCGCTGAACGGATTGTCGAGGGTCAACGCCTCGCCTCCGCCCTTCGAAGTCGCCCAGGTCCGCGACCAGCCGAGCGTGTACGTGAACGCCCCTGCGGTACCCTCGATGCCCAGGCCCACGGTGTGGCCGCCGAGGTCGCCGAACGACGTCGAGAGCCGGGTCTCGGTCGTGCTGCCCACGGTGTACGCGTAGCCCAGCGTGGCCCACAGAAAGCCCGCGATCAGCTCGATGTCGCCCGAGGCGCGGAGCGCACCATGGGTACGTTGCGAGAACCGTGACGGCAGCCCCACGAGGTCCACGGTGATCGACGACGGATCCATCACGCGGACACCGTCGATCGTCCAGGCGATGTTCTCGGTGCGCCGGCGCGCGATCCACAGATCGCCGTCGACCTCGACGGCAAACCGGTCGGCAACGAACCGAGCACCGAGCCGCGCGACGATCGGAGGGCGAAACACGAGCGAGCCGCGCGGTGACGAGGTCCGCACCGTCGGCCCACCCGTCGTGCCATTGGCGACGATGTCGCCCGTGGTCTCCGCGCGACCCGACCAGCTGATCGAGGCGCCCAGCTCGAGCGAACCCTCCTCCGGCGCGATCAGCACGCCCGCGACGGCGCTCGGCACGAAGTTGTCGTGGGCGTCGAACGCGAGCTGTACGTCGCGCCGCGGATCGCCGGCCACGCTGATGCCCTCGTAGCCCGCCCACAGTCGCCGCGTCTCCTGGATCGAGATCCGCGACGCACCGAACGAAACGCCGAGCGCCACGGTGTCGCCGAGCCGGCGCGCGATGCCTGCCGTCACGGTATCGGTACGCAACCCGCCGAGGATGCCGTGGTAGCGAAAGTCGAACGCGTCCTGGACGTCCTCGGGACGCGGGATATCGTTCGGATCGCGAAACGCGTGGTGCGCGACGCTCGAGGTCATCGCGCCGATGCCCACGACGTAGGGGCCGAACGCCACGATCCCGGCGACGAGCGGCGCGATGCTCGAGCCCGCCTGGTCGTGCGACGTCTGCACGGCCCGCGCGCGGCTCCACACGAGTGACTCGTCGACGAACGCGACACCGAGCTGGACCCGCTTCGATTCACGACGCGCGATCGCGGCAGGGTTCACCAGCAACGCACCGCCGCCATCGTCGCCGACCGTCGCCGAACCCGCGCGGCCGATCGCACGTGGTGAGCCACCGACGATCGAGATGCCATCCGCGCACACGCTCGCCGGAATCGCCACGAGCGCGAGACACAGTGGCACGCACCCGGCACGTCGCACCACGAGACTGTACGGCATCGCAACTTCCAAGTGTTTCGTCCCGCAACGCGGACTGTTTCGGGATGTTTCCCCCCCGGCCCGTGCGCTGTACTGGTGGCATTCTGTCAGCTGTGCCGCCCGAGCCCGAGATCCGCGTGGTCTACGTCGAGGACGACGAGCGCCTCGCCCGCCTGACCACGCAGTACCTGAACGCGCATCGCGTCGAGGTGACGCTCGTGACGCGCGGGGATCAGGCGGTTTCGGAGGTCCAGCGCGTCCACCCCGATGTCGTGCTCCTCGACCTCATGCTCCCGGGCGCCGATGGTATCGAGGTCTGCCGGCAGCTCCGGCAGCGCACCGACGTGCCGATCATCATGGTCACGGCCCGGACCGAAGAGGCCGACCGCGTGCTCGGGCTCGAAGGCGGCGCGGATGACTACGTCGCGAAGCCGTTCCAGTCGCGCGAGCTGCTCGCCCGCATCCGCGCACAGGCCCGGCGCGGCCGCGGCGAATCCGGCCCGCGCGCGGAACGCATCGACATCGGTGCTCTGACGATCGACGCCGCGACGATGGAGGTCACCGTACGCGGCACGCCGATCGTACTGACCACGATCGAGTTCTCGCTCCTCCACGTGCTCGCGCAGCGCGCCGGCCGTGTCCTCGCTCGCGAGCAGCTCCTCCAGCTCCTCCATGGCACCGCCGACGAGGCGTTCGATCGCTCGATCGACGTCGTGGTCTCGCGCGTGCGTGCGAAGATCGAGGAAGATCCGCGCACCCCGCGCCTGCTCAAGACGATCCGTGGCGCGGGTTACATGCTCACACCCGGCGAGAAGTAGATGGTACCCCGGCGGTTTCACTCGCTCGCCTCCCGGCTGATCCTCGTGGGGGTGGTGCAGCTCGCCCTGCTGGCTGCCACGGCGATCGGCATCTTCTACGCCGAAGGACCACACGAGCCAGGCCGCCCCGAGGAGCACATCGACCGCGTCGTGATCGGCAAGCTCGAGGCGCTCGTCGAGCAGCCTGCCGCACTGCAGGCCGCGCTCGACGGCCTGCTCGAGCAGCGCATCGAGGTCTCGCTCTACGACGACAAGAAGGCGCTGCTCGCGACGAACGTGGAACCCGCGCTCTCGGTGCCCCCGCGCCGGGGCCCAGGTGGCCCGTGGCGCGGGCCACCACCGGGCGGAGGGCCGCCCGGTCCGCCACCCGGCGATGGCGACCCCCATGGTGACGGGCGTCCGCCGCCGGGGGGACCGAGAGGTCCCGGTGGCCCCGGGTTCGGTCCGCCGGGCGGCGGTGAACACGTGATGATGATCCCGTTCACCGTCCACGGTGAGCGCGGCTTCTTCATCGCGCGAGGCGTTCACGGCAAGCCACCCGGCCTGACCGGGCCGGTGCTCGTGCTGGTCTGCGGCTTCGTGATCCTGGTGTTCGGCGCGCTCGTCACCGCGCGCTGGATCGTGCGGCCGATCGATCGCCTGTCGCGCACCGCGCGCGCACTCGGCGCGGGCGACCTGCAGGCGCGCAGTCGCCTGGAGCGTGCCGACGAGATCGGGGAGCTCGGGCACCGGTTCGACGAGATGGCCGATCGCGTCGAGGGCCTGCTCGTGTCCGAGAAGGAGCTGCTCGCGAACGTGGCCCACGAGCTCCGCACGCCGCTGACGCGGATCGGGGTCGCGCTCGATCTCGCCGCCGAGGGCGACTCCGAGGCCGCGCGCTCTTCGCTCGCCGAGATCGCCGTCGATGTCGGCGAGCTCGAGACCATCGTCGACGACATCCTGACCGCGATGCGGTTCGAGGTCGCCGGTGGCAAGGGCCCGACCGCGCAGCTCCCGCTCCGCCGCGCGCACGTCGCCGCGGGTTCGATCGCCCTCGCCGCGGCCGATCGCATGCGCGGCCGCCATCCACAGCGCCCACTCGAGGTCACCATCGAGCCCGACCTGCCGATGGTCCACGCCGATCCGATGCTGCTCCGCCGCGTGCTCGACAACCTGCTCGAGAACGCTCACAAGTACACGCCCGACGGCACCCAGACCATCGAGCTCACCGCCACCCGCCACGGCGATGACGTGAGCTACGAGGTCATCGACAAGGGGGTCGGGATCTCGGTCGACGATCTACCGCGGGTGTTCACAGCGTTCTTCCGCGGCGAGCGCAGCCGCTCGCGCGAGACCGGCGGCGTCGGCCTCGGCCTCACCCTCGCGAAGCGGATCACCGAGGCACACGGCGGTACGATCGGCGCGACGAGCCAGGCCGGCGTCGGCACCCAGATGCGCGTGACGATCCCGAGCGCTGAAGATCGAACGTAGGTTCAGCGCCCGTTCGCATCGCGATCCGATGTCGTCGTTGCTCGCTACGCGGGCAGTGTCGCCGTCGCCGTCGCCGCCGCCGTCGCCGTGCTCGCTCGCACGCGCGTCCGGCTCGGCACCGCCACGCGATCGCGGACGTGGCGCGGTACGCCTTCGACATCGCGCACGATGCGCAGCATCTCGAGCACCTTGAGCACGTAGTACGTGACGTCGATCTCCCACCAGTAGAAGCCCTGCCTCGCGGAGCGCTGATAGTGGTGATGGTTGTTGTGCCACCCCTCGCCGAACGTGAGCACCGCGAGCGCGGCGTTGTTCCGCGAGTCATCGCTCGTCGCGTAGCGCCGCGAGCCCCTCACGTGCGCCAGGGAGTTGATGCAGAACGTGACGTGCCACGCGACCACGATCGACACGAAGTGACCCCAGAACAGCGCCGTCGCGCCGCCGATCGCGAGCAGCACTGCTCCCCACGCGACCGCGATCAACCGGTCGTTGCGGTCCAGCCACCGCAGCTCGGGGTACTTCGCGAAGTCGCGAATCCGGTCGAGGTCGATGCCATTCTCCCGCGCCGCGAAGATCCAGCCGACGTGAGCCCACCAGAACCCGCGCTGCACCGGCGAGTGTACGTCGTCGGGCTGATCGGAGTTCTTGTGATGGTCGCGGTGATGCGCGGCCCACCAGAGTACGCCTTGCTGCACGCTCGACATCGCCAGGAGGGCCAGGACGAACTGGAACACCCGGCCGGTCTTGAACGTGCGATGCGCGAAGTAGCGGTGATAGCCCGCCGTGATCGCGAACATGCGCACCGCGTAGCTGCCGACGAGCCACCACAGGGCCGCCCAGCTCCAGCCGATCCAGAGCGCGCCGGCGAGAGCGACGACATGTGCGCCCCAGAAGGCGATGGCCAGCGTGGAGGGAGGGGACTGCTTCGCGGCCATGCTTCATGATTCGGCATTCCACGCCGTTGTCGTGACACGTCTCGGTCACCATCCCCGTGACACGATCCTGTAGCGTCGACGGACCATGTAGGTCGATGCGCTCGCGCGGTCCTGGGGTCCTCGGCACGCGTGATAGGCTGGCCGCCACTGGACCCGAGCAAGCACCGCCCGGCCGCGACCATCGCGATCGTCACGTTCGTGGTGCTGGTCCTCGAGCTGACGTCCACCCGGCTCTACGCCTACATCGGCAGCTCGCACGCGACCTCGACCGCGCTGTCGATCGCGCTGCTCGGCCTTGGCGTGGGCGCGTTTGTCCGCCTGCGCTACCCGGACCGGGCAACGCCGGCTCGAGCAGCACTCGGGCTCGCCGGCGCGCTGTGGTGCCTGGCCGCGGCGGCGATCGGCGGGGCGTCGTTGCCGGGACTCGTGGCCCTGTCGCTCGTTCCGTTCGCGCTCGCAGGCATGCTGGTCTCCGACGCCTATGCCGCGCGCGGCAGCAAGGCCGCGCGCGCGACCTATGCCATCGATCTCCTCGCAGCGGCGGGCGGCTGTCTGGTAGCTCCTCGTCTCATCGGCCCCCTGTCCCCGACCGAGATCATGATGGTGCTCGGCCTCGTGTGTTGCGGTTTGGCGCTGACGCTGCTCGAGCGTCGCACCCGCTCCATCGTTGGGATCGGGCTCGTCGCCGCGGCGCACGTGAGCGTGCTGGTGACGGGACGAGCCGGGCACCTGCCCGATGGGCCACTCGAGGTTGTGCTCCGATCCGATCCTCACTCCGAGAAGGCGATCGTCGAAGCCGGTACGTCATCGCGCGACGTGCTCGACTCCGCGTGGAGTCCGCTCGGTCGGCTGGACGTGCACCGAGCGCCTGACCACCGGCTGGGCGTGTTCACCGATGGCATGAGCCCCACGTACATGGTGGAAGAAGCTCGAGCCAAGGCGGGGGCATTCGAGGCCACGTGGGGCCTTCTCATGTCGTTGCCCTATCGCGCGCTCCGCCCCGACCGCGTGCTCGTGCTCGGCGCTGGCGCTGGTGCTAGCGTCTGGCTGGCCAGGAAGTACGGAGCGTCCCGTGTCGACGCGGTGGAGGTCAATCCGGCGATTCCGGGCCTGCTCGCCCGCTGGAAGCACTTCGCCGGCGACGTCTACCACCAGCCCGGCGTTCGCCTGTTCATCGAGGACGCTCGTCGATACCTGGCCGACACCGCCGAGCGCTACGACCTCATCGAGCTCGCGTTGGCGCTGACCGGAAACGCGCACGCGCAGCCGTCGGGGATGGAGGCGTTCCTCTATTCGGTCGAGGCGGTCGAGCTGTACCTGCGTCGCTTGACCCCGACGGGAGTCCTGGTCCTCATCCACTCGGATCCCGGGAATGCCTACCGCCAGCTGCTGACCGTGATCGATGCCCTCGAGGCGATCGGGGTTCCCCGCGAACGAGCTCTCGAAGGCATTGTCGTCCTGCGCGATCCACGACCCGGCACCGCCTACCGGTACTTGCTCGTCGTCCGGACCTCGCCGATGCCGCTGGAGGTGGCCGACGGCCTCGACGTCGATCCGGCCGAGCTGTTGTGGGGCCCCGGGGATCCGCCGGAGCGCGGTGCCGAGCTGCTCGATCCCGCGAAGCTCGGCGCCACGGGCAAGGACGACCTCACACCGGTCCACGACGAGCGTCCGTACTTCTTCCAGAACACCAGGGGACTGCGAGCGACCGCCCTCGCGGAGCCCGGGCAGCTGTGGGTGCTCGCCGGCGCAGTCCTGCTCGTGATCGTCCTGATGTTCGAACGCGGCGGCGACGCTCGCCCGTTCCTTCGCCCGGCTGCCGCCGCGGGCGCGCTCGGTGCCGCATTCCTGTGTGTCGAGCTCGCCCTCATCCAGCGGCTCACGCTCGCCGCTGGCGGGACGCTGTATGCCGTGTCGTTCGTCCTGTTCAGCTTGCTCGCCTGGAGCGCTGCCGGCGCGCTCGCGCTTGCCGGCCGGTGGCGCCGCCTCGACCGCGGCGTGTCATGGGCATGCCTGGCCGCGGGCCTCGCCGTCGCCGCGACCGCCCTGCTCGTGCGGGACCTCGCCTGGCTCGACTCGGTCGGAAGTGACGCCGGCCGACTCCTGCTGATCGCGGTGATCCTCGCGCCCGCCGGGCTCGCCATCGGCGGCCCATTTCCGGTGCTCCTCACCCACCACGGCGAGCCAGCTCGTCGGATCGCCAGCCTGTGGGCGATCAACGGAGCCGCCTCGGTGGCCGGCGGAGTCGTCGCGGTGCTCGCGCTGCGCGTCGCCGGCTCGACCGACGCTCTGGTTCTCGCTGCCGCGATGTACCTGGCAGCGGCGATGATGGCGCCCGCTGCACGTCGGACGACCGCCTGAGGCTCGCCGCGCCGCAGTCCGCAACGCTCGCTCAGCGACGCTTCGAGGGTCGCTTCGCGGAGAGCCGCGCGGGACGCTTCGAGCGAGCCGGCGTGGCCTTGGTTCTCGGCTTCGCGGCGGGCACGGGCACGCCATCCCTGGCGGCGAGCTCCTGGAGCCGCTTCTTCGGTGCGATCGCCCGATAGCTCTCGACGATGAACTTCTCGACCTCGTCCCAGTCGGGCTTGGGCCCGAGCCGCATGTCGACGCCACCGTACTTGCCGACGTACTTCGCGATCGTGAACCGCGGATCGCTCGCGACCAGCATGGGCTGAAATGCCCTGTCGACGCGAATGCCGATGCTCATGTCGCCGTCATCGTCCCTGCCCCAGCCGACGAAGATCTTGCCGTCGACCTTGCAGTGCACGCTGCCCCACGGCCGGTCCTCATATGCGCCGGGGAGCGCGAGGACGATCGCGAGCAGGCGTTCGTGAAACGGATCCTTGATCGCGGGCAGCTTCGGCATGGCTCGTACCTTAGATCGATCAGGGCACGTATGCGCAGCGCTCGTCCGGAGCACCTGGGATCAGAGACAG
>JAYVLW010000062.1:0-4464 GCA_043759315.1 Myxococcales bacterium | reverse complement strand
CGGGCCGCGATGGGCATCTTCGCCCCGCTCGTCGGGCTGTGGGGCGAGGCCGACGTGATGCTGATGTGCGGCGCTGTCGGAATGCTCGGCCTCGTGCTGCTCGCGTTCGCGCGCGTGCGGGTGCGGCCCGCGTCGATCGCCGACGAGGGCTGATCCACTGGACGGCGGATGTGGGCTCGGTGCGCGACGGAACCTCGTGGTCCAGCGACCTGCAACCCGTGGATTGACCGAGGGAAAGTTCCCGATTGACACTACTGGGCTCGCAGACCAGACTGCGCCGCTCCCGATGTCCTCGATCTACTTCGTCTCGCTTGGCTGTCCCAAGAATCAGGTCGATACCGAGCTGATGCTGGGCCAGGTCGAGGCCGCGGGCCACCAGCTCGTCACGGCGCCCGAGGGCGCGGACGTGATCGTGGTCAACACCTGCGCGTTCATCGACGCTGCGAAAGAGGAGAGCGTCGACACCATCCTCGAGATGGCGCAGCACAAGGGCAAGGCCGGCAAGCTGGTCGTGACCGGCTGCCTGGCGCAGCGCTACGCGGGCGAGCTCGCGAAGGACATCCCGGAGATCGATCACATCCTCGGCTCCGCGGACTTCCAGTCGCTCGCGAAGGCGATCGCGCCGCAAGGTGCGGCGGCGCTACCTTCGGGCAAGGCGAAGAAGCGCAAGCCGCTGCCGGTGATCCAGGTCTCCGAGACGCCGACGTACATCTATGACCACGAGTCCCCGCGCAAGCGGATCGGCGCGACGCACTCGGCGTACGTGAAGATCGCGGAGGGCTGCGATCGTCCGTGCTCGTTCTGCATCATTCCGAAGCTGCGCGGCCCGCAGCGCAGCCGCACGATCGACGACATCGTCGCCGAGGCCCACGGCCTCGCGAAGGGCGGCGCGCGCGAGCTCAACCTGATCGCGCAGGACCTCACCCGCTACGGCTGGGACCAGGGCAGCTCGCCGACCTCGCGGCAGACGCTCGCGCAGCTGCTGCGCGCGCTCGGCAAGGTCGATGTCGACTGGATCCGGCTCCACTACACGTTCCCGAGCGCGTTCGACGACGAGCTGATCGACGTGATCGCGAGCGAGCCGAAGGTCGTGAAGTACATCGACGTTCCGCTCCAGCACATCAGCGATGCGATGCTGAAGCGGATGCGCCGCGGTCACTCGAGCCGGGTCACCCGCGAGCTCGTGAAGACGCTGCGCGCCCGGATCGACAACCTCGTCATCCGCACCACGTTCATCGTCGGGCACCCCGGCGAGACCGACGAGGAGTTCGCCGAGCTGTGCGCGTTCGTTGGGGAGTCGAAGTTCGATCGCGCGGGCGCCTTCACGTACTCCGTCGAGCCGGGGACCACCTCCGCGATGCTGCCGCACCGCGTGGACGCGGAGGTGATGGCGGACCGTCAGCAGAAGCTGATGGAGATCCAGCGCGTGATCAGCCGCGAGCGCCACGAAGCGATGGTCGGCAAGGAGATCGACGTGCTCGTCGAGGGCGTCTCGTCCGAGTCCGAGTACCTGCTCGAGGGGCGCTGGTATGGTCAGGCGCCCGGCATCGATGGCGTTACCTACCTCGCCGATGGCCAGGTGGCCGCGGGCTCGCTCGTGCGTGCACGGGTCACCCAGGCGAGCGACTACGACATCGCGGCGTCGCTCGAGCTCGTTCCGAACTGACGGGCGCCTCGGAACGTTCGAGATCGACGCGCGCGCCGATCTCGCGGACTCCGGATGTCTAGCGCGTCGCCGAGAACGAGAACGTCACGCCCCAGGCGACGGCGGACATCGCGTTCGGGAACCACGAGCCGGTGCCCGCGAGCGTCAGCGTCGTCCCGTTGAGCGTACCGGTGACGTTGTACGTGCGCTTCTGGCTGAAACCGTCGTAGTTGTGCTCGACGGTACCTTTGACGTTGCCGCCGAGAGTGACGTCGGCCTTGAGCGTCACGCTCTGGTTGTGCGCGAAGCCGCCGAGGCTGCCGGGGTAGACACAGGTGAACGTGCCCTGCAGGGCCGGCGTGCGGTTGAGCACGAGCGACGCCGAGCCCGTGCCGTTGCAGTTCATCTGGTTGATGATCGTGGTGCCGATCCGCTCGTCCGTGTGGTGCGTGTACGTGCCCGTCAGCGTGCCGGCGAGAGCGGTGCACTGGTTCGGCGCCGCGATGGTGCCGTCGCTGCCGCCGTCGCAATCGTTATCGACGCCGTCACAGACCTCCATGCCGCCCGGGTGCGCCGCCGCGCTCGCATCGTTGCAGTCGCCGGCGATGGCGACGTGGTTCGCAGGAGCCGTGCACGCGGTCGTGCCCGCGCCCGCGCCGTAGGTGTCGTGATCGGCGTCGAGGTAGTAGGTGTGCTTCGACGCGGGATCGAGCGACGGGTCGGCGATGTCGACCAGCTGATCACAGTCGTTGTCGAACGCGTCGCACAGCTCCACTGCCGACGGGTTCACCGCCGCGTTGTTGTCGTTGCAGTCCGTGCTCGTGGCGACGTAGCCTGCGGGCGCCGCGCAGGTCTGCACGAACGCCGTGCCGCCGAAACCGTCGCCATCGTTGTCCTTGTAGAACGTCTTGACGCTGTCGAGGAGGAGCTTGGGGTCGGCGTCGTCGATCAGGCCATCGCAGTTGTTGTCGATGGTGTCGCAGACCTCGCCCGCGCCGGGGCGCACGGCCTTGCTGGTGTCGTTACAGTCGCCGCCCTTGGCGATGTAGCCGACCGGCGCGGAGCACATGTCCACGGCCTTCGCCATGTCGCCGAACCCGTCACCGTCCGTATCGGGATAGAAGGTGGACGTGGCGCAGGCCGCGTCCGGGGTGCCTTCGCCATCGCCGCCCCCGGAGCACGCGGCCCCAGCGATGACGGTGACGAGGCCGATGCAGAGGAGCGTGAGCTTGTTCATGCCCGGTCAACGCACCGGCCGCGTGGGATGCGCACATTTTGTTCTCTCGCTCGTGCACCTGGCCGGTCGTATCGACGCGTCCGCGCAAGCACCTGTAAGTGCGAGAGGTCTGGTGTCTCGGCGTGCCAACGTTTTCATTTGTTGTCGATACCCTTCGCGTGTAAGACGAAGGGCCTCCCGAAGCTCGGGAACTTTTTCATGCAAGGGACGTTGATGGTTCGGGTGATTCGGATCGCATGCGTCCTCGCGGTGCTGGGCGGAGCGAGCGCGCCCGCGTTCGCCGAGCAGCGCTATGCGCTCGTCATCGGATCGAACCCCGGCTGGTCGCAGGATCGCCCGCTCCGCTACGCGGAGAACGATGCGGAGCGGGTGCGAGACGTGCTCGTCTCGCTCGGCGGCTTCACCCCCGATCGGGTCGAGGTGCTGCGCGATCCCGATGCCGCGGACGTGCGTGCGTCGCTGCGCCGGCTCGCGCAGACCGCGCATGACTCGAACGCCGAGGACACCCTCGTGTTCGTCTACTACTCGGGCCACGCGGACGACAAGTTCCTCCACCTGCGCGGTGAGCCGCTGTCGCACAAGGAGCTGCAGGACACGCTGCGCAGCCTGCCGGCGACGATCAAGCTCGGGGTGATCGATGCGTGCAAGTCAGGTGCGGTCACCCGCAAGGGCGGCAGCGCCGCGGAGGAGTTCGATCTCAGCCTCGTCAACCCGAAGCTCTCCGGCATGGCGCTGCTCACGAGCAGCGGCGCCGACGAGCTGTCGCAGGAGTCGCGCGCGCTGCAGGGCTCCGTGTTCACGCATCACTTCGTCTCGGGCCTCCGCGGCGCCGCCGACGAGGACTCCGACAAGCAGGTGACGGTCGCCGAGGCCTATCACTACGCGTACGCGCGGACGCGCGCCGACACGGCAGTCAGCGGAGTGCCCCAGAAGCCGGCGTTCCGCTACGAGCTCTCGGGGCAGGGCGAGCTCGTGCTGACCAGGCTCGGCGCGGGCCGGGTCGCCTCGATGACGATCCCGCGAGGGGCCGCGCAGAAGTACGTGGTGCTCGATTCGCACGAGTGGCGCCTGGTCGCCGAGGCGGTCTCCGACAAGAGCCGCGAGATCGTGCTCTCCCTCGCGCCCGGTTCCTACAAGGTGAAGCGCGTGATGCCCGACCACATCGAGGTCGGCACGCTCGTCGTCGCGGCCGGGGAGAAGACCAGCATCGATTCGCTGAAGTACACGACCGCCGCGCTGTCGGCAGGCGTCGTGAAGGGCGATCCGAACGACCTGTCGCCCGAGGAGCGCCGCGAGTTCGTGCGCGCGCAGGCGTTCGGCTACCTCGCCGCCGGCCAGGTGATGCCGGCGCTGCAGACCTTCGATGCGCTGCTGCGCGAGTCGCCGGGCGATACGCTGTCGTGGCGAGGTCGCGGCCGTGCGCTCGTTCGGCTCGCCGAGGCGTACGCGAAGGTCAACGACAAGGCCAACGAACGGCGCGCCCTCGGCGACGCGCTCAAGGCCGACCCGTCGCTGTCCGAGGATCCGCTGTTTCAGATCTGGTACAAGCGCCTCGGCGAGGCCGACGCGCGCGCGCAGTTCA
>JAYVLW010000061.1:0-15803 GCA_043759315.1 Myxococcales bacterium | reverse complement strand
GCGGGCGTTCGACCAGGCGATCGGCCTCGCCCCGTCCAGCGCGACGGCACTGTGGGGCGGGGCGGTGGCCCACGCCGAGGTCGGGAACAAGGTCGTCGCCCTCAGCTACCTCCGACGCACGCTCGAGCTCCAGCCGACGTGGATCGAGATGGCGAAGGGCATCCCGACGCTCGCGGCGTTTCTCCAGCAGGGTACGCGCACGGCGGAGAACCTGCGCGCGACGTTCGGCGCGTTCTCGACGAAGACGTATCGCCACGCGATCGCCGGGCGGTCGATCGAGGTCGGGCGCATCATCGATCAGCCGGCCGTCGGCAAGTGGACCTACGTGACGATCGGGATGTCGAACCAGGTGTGGGCCGAGGACCAGCGCCCGCGCATCGAGCTGATCCTGGCCAGCACGATCGACGCCGAGGTGTGCGGGCAGATCCTCGCGAACCTGGCGTTCCATCTCACCGACACGCTGTTCTATCCGGAGCCCGGCGTGGTCGTGCGCGACGTCGTCGGCGCGCTGCACAGCGGCGACTTGTCGCAGCGGCTCCCGCACGTCTACATCACCGTGCCGCGCCTGTGGCAGCTCTCGCTGCCGATCGATCTCGGACCGCCGCCGGTGACGCTCGCGCAGGTCGTGCCGATCAGCGAAGCGGAGTACGGCGTGTGGCGAACCAGCGTCACGGAGCTCGAGCCGACGCTCGCCAAGCGCAAGGTCGATCTCGCGGACCTACGCCGCGCCTAGATCCGACCATGCGGCCATGCCGTACATCGTCGATGATCGCGGCAAGCTCCTCGTCCGCGCCTGGATAGATCAACGACGCGATCTTCAGGGCGAGCGCTTCGTCTTCGGCGGTCCAGCGCTTCTCGATGACCCGGATCAGATCGGCGATGTCCTGGTGGCGATCGCCAAGAGCACGGCGTGGAGAGATCGCCGCGTGAAACTTCAATGCGACCAGCGCGCCGCGCGGGACGATCCGGACCTGTTGCCCGAGCACCGTGGCCGGCATGGCGACGCGGGCGGCTTCGAGGAGCACAGGGTTCGCTTCCCAGGCCACGAGATCGACGATCGCGTCGGCTTCGGCAGGGTCCGCATCGCGCTCGTACACTTGCACCATGTCTGGAGACCGGACCACGAGATACCCGCGGCTCGTGAAGACGGCGGCCAGTGGCTCGAGGCGATCGCGAGGCACGAGCATGTCGACATCGACCGTCGCTCGCTTGCGTGCGTGGTACCCCACCGCGAGTCCGCCGATCAGCGCGAACTCCGCACCAAGCTCGGAGAGGATTTCCGAGAGCTCGCGGAGCATTCGGGCACGCGCGTCCAAGGTCTCGAGAGGATGCTCGATGGCTCTGACAGCATCCACGGCAGCACGGTAGCACGCGCGACGGTCGCTGCCGGCGGCCCCGTTGCCTGCTACGGCAGGTCGCGGGTCGCCACGTTCAGCACCATGACACCGGGGCGATACCCGGGCGTGACGCTGTGATCGGGGAGGTAGAAGTTCGCCGGCACCATCTGATCGTCGAAGCCCACGTAGAGCATGAGCCGGCCGTTGCCGTTCTGCGCGACATCGGCGCCGGTGAGGAGACCGAGCGGCTCGCCTGCCTCGCTCGGCGTCCACGTCAGCTCGCGCGCGAACGCGTAGTTGATGTGCCAGTTGACGCCGTCCTTGGAGTCCGCGTGCCACACGCCGGTCATGTTGTTGAACGCCACCGGCTGGTTGTCGTGCTCGCCGGCCGCGTCGCTGGTCAGCCACATCTCCCAGGAGCAGTGGGCCTCGTCGTAGATCACCGTCGGCTGCGCGCCGCCCGAGGTCAGCACCGCGGACATCCGCAACAGGCTGCGCACCGGCGCCTCGGCGATCACCCAGTGGATGCCGTCGGTGGAGGTCGCGTGCGAGATGCCGAAGTTCTCTCGCGTCTGGCAGTCGGTGCCCTTGCAGGAGAAGCTCGAGAAGAACAGGTGATAGGTGCCGTTGACGAGCGCGAGCTCGGGATCCGCGACCACCCCATCGGAGCCGACGGGAAACACGTCGGTGGCGGTCAGCACGAGGCCGGCCTTGCCCTTCGGTGACTCGGCCGCGCCGATCCGGGTGAACACCTTGCCGTCGGCGGAGATCGCGGCGCCGATGGCGTAGTTCGAGAACGCGTAGCCCGCGTGCGGAAACGGTCCGCTCGCGCCCGAGTACAACATCAAGTAGCGGCGATCCGCCGGGGCGTTTGGATTCCGCACCACCGTCGGGGTCTCCGTGCGCGTGCGATCCCAGGCCTGCGGATCGGTGCTGACGGCGAGCGCGGGAGCTTCATCGACCGTCCAGGTGATCCGATCGGCGCTCGACGCGTGGCGGATCACCCCCGCCTGATCCGACGACTGGTACGACGTCCCGTGCGACGACGCGTAGACCAGGTCCCAGCGTGCCGTTACGGCATCCCACCGCACGTCGGGATCGGAGATCGAGATGTCGATCTTGCCGTCCGTGAACGTCTGGCGTGGGCGCAGGCGCGGATTGTTCGCACGGCGCAGGAACTGCCCGGTCGCGCCCTGCGCCTGGCAGTTGCTGGGAGGGGCATCCGGCTGGGCGTCGGCGCTCGCGTCGACCGGCGTGGACGCATCGTCGCCACCGCACGCGGCGAGTGACAACAGGCACAACAGGACGGTTCTGCGCACGAGGGCGCGGACCATGCCACCGCGACACGGGCCTTGTCAGCAGTGAACTCGCTGTGGGACAACTCCCGGAATGAAGCGTCTCGGTACGGTTGCCGCTCTCCTTCTGCTCGTAGCTTCGGGGTGCGAAACCCAGAAGTCCCGGCTCGACACCGTGGCCAAGACGGATCCGAAAGCCCCGGCGAATCCGGCCGCGGCTCCGTCGGCGGCAGCGGATCACAGCGGCGATGTCGAGGCGCGCCTCCGTCGCCTCGAGGACAACTACGCGAAGTACGCCGAGGCGCTCGACTTCCTCGGCAAGGTCTACGCCCAGCAGAAGGCGCAGCAGCAGCAGCAGGAAGCGTCGGAGCCGGATCCGACCGCCGTGTTCGCGGTCAACATCGCCGACAACGTGAAGCTCGGCATGGTCGAGGGCCCGACGGGCGCGAGCGTCACGATCGTCGAGGCCTGGGACTTCGCTTGACCCTACTGCCAGAGGGTCAGTTCGACCCTCCAGGAGCTGGTCAAGGAGTACGACGGCAAGGTGCGCGTCGTGTTCAAGAACCTCGTCGTGCATCCGCAGCAGGTCCAGCGAGCTCACCTCGCCGGATGTGCCGCCGCGAAGCAGGGCAAGTTCGTAGCGTACTATCAGGCGTTCTGGGACAAGGCGTTCGCGCCGTACGCGGCGGCGCGCGATGCGTCGAAGCTGACCGAGGAAGCGATCATGTCGTGGGCGCCGAGCGTCGGGCTCGACGTCGCGAAGCTCAAGGCCGACATGGACGGCCAGGACTGCAACGGCCTGCTCGCGGCGGATGCCCAGGAGCTCGGGAAGTTCCAGGTCAACTCGACCCCCAGCTTCTTCGTCAACGGCATCCACATCGGCGGCGCACTCCCGAAGGAGCAGTTCAAGCAGGTGATCGACGAACGCCTCAAGATCGTTGAGGCTTCCGGGGTATCGCCCGCCGAGTACTACGACAAGGAAGTGATCGCGAAGGGCGTGCCGCAGTTCCGCTCCAAGGTCGAGGCGGGCGGCGGTCACTGAGCTGGTTACTACAACTGTAGGAATAAGGGCCGGGGTGGCGTGGGTTCCCTGGCCCATATGCTCAAGACCTCTGCTGTCCTCCTCCTCGCGCTGGCGGTCACCGCCGGCTGCGAGACCGCTCCTTCTCGTCTCGATACGGTAGCGAATGCTCCCGCCGTGACGAAGCCGACCGCGCCCGGCGCGGCGCCCGTCACCGCGCAGGCCGATCACAGCGGCGACGTCGAGACGCGGCTTCGCCGCGTCGAGGACAACTACGCGAAGTACGCCGAGGCGCTCGAGTTCCTCGGCAAGGTCTACGCGCAGCAGAAGGCGCAGCAGCAGCAGCAGGAAGCCGAGGAGCCGGATCCGACGGCCGTGTTCGCGGTCGGCATCGACAACGATGTCGCGATGGGGGAGGTCGACGGCCCGGCGAGCGCGACGGTGACGATCGTCAAGGCGTTCGACTTCGCGTGCCCGTACTGCCAGCGCGCGAGCGACACGATGGACCAGCTCGTGAAGGAGTACGAGGGCAAGGTCCGCGTCGTCTACAAGGACATGGTCGTGCACCCGCAGGTCGCCACGCCGGCGCACCTCGCCGCGTGCGGCGCCGCGAAGCAGGGCAAGTACCTCGCGTTCAAGAACGCGGTCTGGGAGAAGGGCTTCCTGCCGTACGCGGCGGCGCGTGATCCGGGAAAGCTCGGCGAGGATAACCTCCTCGCGATCGCGAAGGATGTCGGGCTCGATGTCGCGAAGCTCAAGGCCGACATGAGCGGCGGCGAGTGCAACCAGAAGATCCAGGCCGACATGGCCGAGCTCGCGAAGTTCAAGGTCAACTCGACCCCGACGTTCTTCGTCAACGGCATCCACGTCGGTGGCGCCCTCCCGAAGGAGGAGTTCAAGAAGATCATCGACGAGCGCCTCAAGGTCGCCGAGGCCTCCGGGGTCAGCGGCGCCGAGTACTACGCGAAGGAAGTCCTCGGCAAGGGCGTGCCGCAGTTCCGCTCGAAGGTCGAGGGCGGCGCGCACTGATCCAGTCGCAAGGGGACGTCGCGCTCGGACGTGCCCGCCCCCCGCACGCCGCCGCTCCGGCACCGGACTGGCAGAAGTTCCGTGATCCGGACGTCGGGGTGTGTCGTACCTCCGCATATGCACCAGCGCGGCTTCCGGATCATGGCGTTCCTCGTGCTCGCAACCGTGGCGACGCCCGCCATCGCGGACGTCGGAGAGACTCGGCCGGCCCGGTGGCCCGGGTTCAAACGATCGTTCCACGTCACCAAACGCGACGTTCAGCCTCACGGCGCGACACCGCAACTCGCCGCGGGCCGCTACACGTTCGAGATGTCGGGCGGACGCCAGGTCGCGGATCTGTATGTCCGCGTCGGGGACAAGCCGAGCAAGGAGGGGTTCACGTGTCGGCCGTTCGTCGATGGGGCCGACGAGCGATGCGAGATCACCCTCGCTCGCCCGGCCGTCATCTACTGGATCATCATGACGGGCCTTCCGACGATCGATGTCGTCCTCGAAGCGAAGCAGCTGTAGCCGCATCGAGCCGTGGCGCGATCCGGCGGAACTTTGGCGTGGTCCGCCGCGCGTCGTTCGTGAATGAACGAGCGAGCACACCGTCGGGGCTTCATGCGGAACAAGTTCATGCGACCAGCATCGAGAATCCGGCGGATCCCCGCCATCGCGCTCGCCGGCGCGCTCCTCGGCATGCCCGCGTCGAGCTTCGCCGACGAGGCGCCACGCGAACCGACGTCGGCGATCGGCATCGTCGAGGATCAAGTGGTGCGCGTCGATCCGGACGGCACGCGAACTGTGCTGTATCAGCTTCCTGTCAAAGATAACTTCGACGCGTTCGACCAGAAGTTCGGAACCCGGCGCGCGATCAGGGAATATGGCGCGCTGCTGGTCAGTGAAGCGACCGGGCGGTGGTTGTTGCCCGAGCGCAACGGCGAGGGCTGGACGCTGTTGATCGGCGACGCCTCCGGCGATGTGCAGCGCTCGACGGGTGATCCCGCGTGCCGCTACGATCCGCGCATCTCCGATTGTCGGCAGCACCCCAAGGCATTCTCGCCGGACGGTGCCTACTTCTTCCTCGAATCGGAGCGACTCGGCCGCACGCGACTGTTCCGGTTTCGTGCGGACGGTTCAGAGCGCACCGAGATCGCGGGCCCGGATCAGGCCAACGAGTTGACACTCGACTTCGCGGGCGGGCGCGCGATCTATCAGTCCAGGGCAGGGCTCCACATCGCACCGTGGCGCGTGACTGATCGGCGGATCGCGAAGGTGAAGCCGACGGTTACCATGCCGTCTGACACCTCGGCCGGTGACGGGCCGACGCTCGCGGGAAACGACATCTATTTCCACGACGCCAAGGGAGCATGGCGGGTGTACTCGCTCGCGACCCGAACCACCCAGCGCGTATCATGGCTCGAGGGCTTCAGCCGAGCGCTGGAGGGTTCGCTGCTGTACCTCGTGGCGAACTCGCGCAAAGAGCTGACCCCCACGACGATCGCGACATCGAGCGTCGCCCAGGTCGTGACCTACACGATTCAACTGGGACGCGGAACGACGACCTCCTCCACGACCGCTTCGATCCTCGCGCTCGACGATGTCTCGGATTCGGGGCGCCTCGCGCTCGTCTCTCACTATGGTTCGGACGATCTCTACGTCTTCGATGCGGCCTCGCAGTCCGAGCGGGTGTTCCTGCGCGGGTTTGGTAATCCGTTTGGAAGCAGCCAGGACCCGACCGCGGATCTCTGCTTCTCCGCGGGCCACAACGCGGGGAACGCATCGGCACGCTGGCCGAACGAACAGTGCGGACACCTCGCGCAGTTCGTTCGCACCCCACCACGTCGCTGATCGACGGCGGTCGTCGATCGACGATGCTCACGGTCGTAGCCGGGTTCCGTTGCCTGGCTGGTAGTCCACGATCTCCATCCGGACGTCGCCGTAGTCGGTCCGCGCGACCAGGCGAAGCGGCACGCGACCATCGTCGTTGCTGATCCACACCGAGAAGTCCCGCTCGTCCGCGGTGGGGTCCTTCTTGAGGTTGCGGTCGACCTTGAAGGCGTGGCCGTCGACGCGGATCGCCGGTAGGTCGCCGAGCTCGGTCGACAGCTTGCCGATCGACGCGATCTTCACGTCGACGTGCCACAGCCAGCGGCTGCGGAACACCTCGATCGAGGTCGCGGTGCCCTTTGGACCCTCCCAGCTGCGCAGCGCGACGAGAAACGCGTTGTAGTCCCACACGTCCTTCATCGAGACCTTCTGCGGCTCGTCGGTGGGGACCCCTTCGTTCAGGCGGAACTGGATCGGTAGCATGTCGTTCGCGCGTCCCGCGAGATCGATCACCGTGTGCTCGACGTTGACCTTGCTGTTGGTCTCGTACTCGTCCACGGCGAACCGCAGCGAGCGGCCGGTCGTGACGTCGATCCACGACGTGAACGTGTCGTCGATCGCCGCGACAAGGTTCGCGAGCCCCACGGACTTCGCATGGCCCTGCACGAGGATCGCCTGCTTGCCGGCGACCTCCGAGATGTCGCCCACCCCGAGCGTCATCTGCGCGAGCTCGACGCCACCGAGCTGGATCTTGTACGTCATCCGCTCGCCGGGCGTGACCAGCGGCGGTCCCGAGGGGAGGTCGGGCGACGCCGGTTGCTTCGGCACCGGGGGGGTGGTTGGGCCGGGGCCACTGCATCCGACCAGCCACACCGCGAGAACCAGGCTCTTCACGCGAGGAGCGTAGCGCGGAAGTCGTGCGAACATGAAGGCGTGCGCGCCGTGCTCGCCGTCGTGGCCATTTCGTTACCGAGCGCCTCCGCCACGGCCGCGCCCACGTCGTGCTGGGCCTCGATCGATGTGGCCGAGGACTTCGTGCACGGCAGCATCACGGGCAAGCTGGTACGCGGGCCGGGGAAGGACACGGCGCGGATCGATGACGGCAAGAAGCCGTTTGCGTTCATCCTGCGCTCGGGCACGCCGCTGCGCGTCGCCGACGGTGACATCGTCACCTTGACCTACGCCTGCGGCGGCTGGGGCAACCGCTGCGATGCGCGGCTCGACGATGCCTCCGGTGATCCGATCGCGATCATGATCGCCTTCGGATCCGATTCGCTGTCCGCGGGCTGGGCGTCCAGGCCCGGCGCGGTGCTGACCCGGCGGCAGGATCCCAACCAGAACAAGAAGTCCGTGCGCCGCACCCACGAGCTCGTGCTGGCCAAGGGCAAGCTCCGCGTGAAGGCGAAGGCCGCGTCGTGCACGCGGATCAAGGACGGGAAGACGTCGTGGCTGGTCACCGGCGAGGCGGTCACCTGGGAGGGCGTGCGGCCTCCCGAGGGCGTCGATGCGAAGCAGTACGCGCTGATCCGCGAGCCCTGAGGTTCGTCTCAGAACGCGCCGCCGAACCGCAGGTAGCCCTCGAACGAGACGTCGGTGCGATCCACCTTGCTCGTCTTCATCATCCCACCGGTGTAGTTCTCGGTGTACTCGCTGCCGGTCTCGATGCCGGCCGATCCGCCGACGGCGGTGGCGATGAACACGTGCTTGTGGACGAGCCAGCTCCAGCCGACCAGCGCGCGGCAGCCGTAGGTCGTGGTGTCGGTGGCGACCACCGCGGGTGACGCGTTGGTATCGGTGACGCGGATGTCGCGCGCGCGGCGCAGTGCACCGGCCTCGAGCGTGAAGCCGTCCCACAGCGCGCGCGAGTAGTGGACGATGCCGACGCCGACGTCGAGCGTTCGCCCGCTGCGCTCCGCCTCGTCACCATCTCCGCCGGCGGCGACGGCGATGATCTCGCCGACTGCCGACGCGGTGTTCTCGTAGCGCGCGACGTTGAGGCGGATCGCGTCGTGCTGCGAGACCCCGACGTAGGCCGAGCCGGCGACCGACTTCCCGCCGACCCAGCCCAGCGGGAAGTTGACCGCGATGGCGAACCGCGGGGGAGCGGTCTCGATCACCGAAGCCGGCTTCGCATCGGTGGCCACGCGCTCGTCGGCGCGAGCGGTGGACGCGAGGAGGAGGAGCGCGGCGGACGGTAGAACGAGGGAGCGCATGGAAAGCTTCCAGGTGCAGCTGGAAGGCCAGTCGCAACTCCGCGGATCCTCTGGACCGCGTGTCAGAAACCCGTCGGGGCCCCGCCTGGGAGTGACCGATGATTGCCGGATCCGACGGTTGTCCGTCCGCGCCGCGTGTCCGACGCTTGCGACATGCGTGGCGTCCTGATCGCGGTGCTGCTGGCGGGATGCGGCGACCACGAGGTCCGCCTCGACGGCCCGCACCATCAGTACGTGATGAGCGAGCTGCGGATCCCGAGCACCAACACCGGCGCGCGCGCCGACGGGCTCGATCTCGACGGGGACCGCGCCGTGGACAATCAGCTCGGCATGGTGTTCGGGGCGCTGAAGAGCCTGGGGTTGGGCGTCGATGTCACCGCACAGGAAGCGGTGCTGCGCGGCGGCTTGATCCTGCTCGCCGATCTGCAGACCGTCGACTTCGCGACCACCGAGCTCTCCGGGCTGACGACCTACCTCGGGCGCGATCCGATGCCCGCGCCATGTCTGGATCCGACTCGCCTCGAGACCTGCGGCCAGCATGTCCTGGGCGGCGGGCGATTCTCGATCGAACCCGGGTCCGAGTCCGACCACGGCACGGCGCCGATCGAGGAAGGTGTGTTCGTGGTCGACATGGGGCTGTTGCCCCTGGAGATCGCGCTCGACGTCGACGCGCCCCTTCGTCTGGATCTGCAAGCGGCTCGCATCCGGTTCACGTCGATCGCCCAGGATGGGTTCACCGGCGTGATCGGGGGCCTGATCACGCAGGACGATGTGGATCGCGTCGTCGTGCCGCAGGCCGCTCGCGAGATCGCGCGGATCGTCGGTGCCGAGTGCGCCCAGCCGACCGGTAGCCCGCCGTGCGGCTGCATCGACGGCACCCGGGCTGACTTGCTGCAGGAGTACTTCGACGACAACAACAGCTGCGAGGTGACGCTCGCCGAGGTCGCCACGAGCGGCGTCGTGGAGTCCTTGCTGCAACCGGATGTCCGGACGAAGGGCATCCAGGGGCTGTCGTTCGGCGTCGGCGTCACGTTTCGATCCGCGACGTTCGAGTAGCCGGATCTACGGCGACAGGAACCAGCGCGCACCGACCGCCATCTGGAAGAACGCCGGGTTCTCCATCGCATGGGGGCAGATGCTGCGCGCACCACTCGCGAGGCTGCAGCTGGAGCTCCGCACGACGTCGATGCCTGGGGCGACCTGCACGTAGAGCTGGAGCGCGCCACGCTCGAGCGCGAGGCTGGCGGAGGCGCGAACGCCGACGTGGGTGTCGGGGATCTCGTCGATCGAGGCCTCGTGGTAGCCGTGGTGGTAGAGGCGCACGCCGCCGCCGACGCGCAGCGGCAGGTGTGGTCCGAGGCGGAGCACCTCGGCCTCGGCGCCGGCGTGGACATGGAAGCCCGGTCCCGCGAACGTGCCGGTTCCGATCCCGCCGACGATCGCGAGCTTGCCGGTGAACCAGCCGAGCGTGCCCGAGGTCGGCTCGCCGAGCTCGATGCCGAGCGCCAGACCCCGCGGCGGCGTGGCCGGTGGCACGCCGACCTGGGAGATCGCCGAAGGTGCGCCGCCGCCGGCGACCGGCGCCGTCGAGGCACTCGGATCCGCGAGCGCGCGGCCGGAGGCCAGGGCGACCGCCGCGAACGTGATGGCTCTCATGGCGCGACGGTGACCGACACCGGAACCGCCGCGGCCTGGTTTCCCGACAGGTCCGAGCCGAGCGCGTACAGCGTCAGGGTCGCGCCGACCTGGGTGTCCTGTGCGCGGATGTCGAACTGGAGGGTGGCGTCGAGCTTTCCACTCGACACCACCGTCGAGCGCTGCCGGTTGCCGTTGCCATTGCCGCCGTTGCCGCTGAACGAGGCCTCGAACTGCACGGAGCTGATCCCGATCTCGTCCGTAATGTGGACGCTGATCGTCGCGTCCTGGTTGATCCGGACCTGCGCCGGCGGCGTGATCGTGATCACCGGTGGGGAGCGATCGAGCACGGCGAACGTCGCGGTACCCGTGACGACGCCGTCCCCGCCGTGGACGGTCGCCGTGACCGTCCCGCTGCCGTCCCACTTCAGGCCTTCGAACGTGCCCTCGAACGCGCCGTTGTCGTCGATCGAGCCGGCGATCGGATCGATGGCATGTGCCGTCCCGTTGCGGTCCTTGTAGTCGATGGAGACCTCGATCTTGTCGCCGCCGACAGGATCCCGATCCGAGAGCGCGAGGACGTGGACGCCGAGCCGGCCATCGATCGACGAGATGAGATCCGGTGCGAGGTCGACCGCGACATCATTGGTTGTCGCGCACGCGGCGAGAGGCGCGAGGATCGCGAGATAGGCTAGAGGATGCTGCATGGCAAAGCAGCGCGTGCACGCGGCGCGCCTCGCGCAACATCGCGAAAGCTGGTTCTCATCCGTGTGTGAACGTTGCGCATCGTACGCGGCTACCACAGGGACGATGAACGACGATCGATGACGCACGCGCACATCACCGACGAAGATCACAGCAGGCGCAGCGCCACGGCGATGTGCAGGAGCATCGTGACCAGCAACACCATCGAGAACGGGATGTGGACGCGCTTCCACGACCGGAGCAGCGCCTTGCTGCGTGGCGCGAGCTCCTTGCGACGCTCGTAGAACACGACGCGATCGATCCGGCGCGCGATGCGCCGCGCGACCGCGCGCGGTGCGAGCTTCCGCAGCGCCCGACGATCGCGGCGACGAGCCCACATCCGGCGCAGGTCATCGGTCATCACCCACAACAGGAGTGGGACGAGCCCGATCTCCCACGAACCCTCGGACCGAGCGGCCTCGCGCTCCATGATCTGGTAGGCGTAGTCGCCGGCGGCGGGGTTGTCGGTGGCGAGCTCGGTGATCGCCCGGCGGTGCTCCAGGATCGCGAGGTCATGCCCGCTCGTCAGGCTGGGGATCAGTGTGTACAGGTAGCGGCCGACCAGACCTGACACCACGACCGCCGCCATGCTCCAGAACGGGATCGAGACCCAGGTCGTGAGCCGCAGCGCCGAGTGGAGCAGGATGAACAGCGGACCCACGATGCCGGTCATGATGTGGACATCGAGCCAGAACTGGTTCGTCGCGGTCTTCTTGAACCACCCGAACCGGCGCTGCACCAGGTACGCCATCGAGAGCACCATCAGCGCGGTGCCGACATAGCCGCACGTCAGCGCGAGCTTCGTGCCCGCGAGGTAGCTGACGTTCATCTCCGCGATCGCCGGATCGAGCCCGTCGGCGCGAAGGAGCCGATAGCTCACCGACCAGGTGGGGCGCAGCCAGCGCAGCGCGACCTCGGCGAGCACGACGAGGAACGAGCCTACGCCGAGGAACCACAGCAGGAAGCTGAGCTTCCGGATCCGTACCCGTGCGACGCCCGAGTCGTGAACGTTGAGGCCTTCGGTGAACGGCGACGAGGGCAGCACCCTCAACTTCTTTCGCTTCCCCGAGCGAACCGGGTCGGGGCGCTCCTGAAACAGCGCGACCGGGGAGATCTCGATCAGCGATCCGGTCGGGCATGCGGAGACACACGCCTGGTCACCGTAGCCCGCGCAGTGATCGCACTTGTTCGCGATCCGGCGCGCGGGCGCCTTGCGGCCCTTGCCGGGGCCGTAGGCGAGCTTGTGACCCTTCTCCAGCCGCGCCTTGAACGCCGGTGAGAAGCTCGGCATCTCGGGCTCGGCGACGTTGACCATGTTGATCGCGCCGTAGGGGCACGACAGCGCGCACAGGCTGCAGCCGATGCACCGATCTTCGATGATCTTGATCTCACCGGTCTGCGCGTCGCGCTTGATCGCATCGTGCTCGCACGGCGAGAGACACCGCGCGTCTTCGCAGGTCCGGCACGTGTACACGAAGTCGAGGACCCCGAGCTCGTAGCCGCCGAGGGTCAGCCGCCGCGTCCCGTGCCTGTCCTCGCATGCGTCCTCGCATTGCTTGCAATCGATGCACAGGTCGAGCTGCCGCACACGGACCATCGGTCCTGCGACCGAGATGCCGTGCCGGAGATAGAAGTCCAGGATCTCGTGCTTGATACCCGCCACGGAGCGCAGCCGCGCGGCGGTCAGTGCGAGCTGCTCGCGCAATGCCTGATCCACGGTGGGCGCGGTCCTGGTCAGCCACGCGAGCGCGCGCGCCGGCAGGAACAGCACCATGACGGTCGACAACGAGAACGGAAGCACGGCCTCGTCGTCGGTGTTCGGTGGCAGGGCCCCGGGGTTGAACACCTCGCCGGGTCCGAACATGGCGAGGTTTCGGCGCGCCGAGCGTGCGAGCGGACCTGGCGGCAGCAACGTCCCTTCGGCCTCGCCGCGGGCCGCGTCGCGCTGCTGGCGCCCGCGCGCGGCGAGCACTGCCGGTTCGAACACCCCGATCGAGAGCTGCCCGGTGACCACGATGCACAGGGTGTCCGCGGCGGCGCTCGGCGGCAGCGCGACCAAGGTGTCGCGAGGGAGCGCGCTGACCGTACCCCACCCATCGGCGATGAGCTGACGCAGCATGCCTTCACTCGCGCTCCGAAATGGCGCGAGCGTGTGCAGCGCAGCGATCACCGTGGCCGCCGGTGGGGCGACCGGCGGCGCGGGGGCGCTCGGCGAGTGCTGCGTGCTGGTCACGGGAGGCGGTGGCGCACGTGTTCGAGGATCGTCGCACCTTCATCGTCGAACGGGTTCGCCCGCTCGCCGCCGGGACGTGCCCGAGCCGTTGCGGCCGCGGGTTCCGCGAACGCGCGATCGAACGCATTGTCCAGCTCGTCGGAGATCACGACGGAGTTCGCCTGCAGCTCCGGCATCGGCGGACGGTGCGCCGGGATCACGGGGGAAGAGCCGGTACCATCGCGGCGTTTCGCCCGCGGCCGGAGCGCGGCCCCCCCGACGCTGGTGCGTTCTTCCGCGGCATCTCCGAACGGGCTCACCCGCGTCACCGTCTGCTCCGCGTTGACCGCTCGTGCGGCGAGGCGCGCGGCAGGAATGAACGGCGCGGGGCGTGACTTGCGCGAGCTCGTGGGGACGCCGAACACCGGCGTTCGGGCCCTGGTGTTGCGTGACACAGCCTCGAGGTCGCTCAACCGGAAGGCGACGCTGACGCTCGTGACCACTTCCTGAAACTCGTCGCGGATGTGATCGACTACCGAGAGCATGCGTCGACCGGGAGACTTGTGGACCGTATGTCCCTGGAGGACGGAGATCGCCTGCTCCGGCGAGCGCGGGCACACCTCCGCCGCGGGTTCGATCCTCCGGACCACCTCCTCCGTCGAACCGAGCGCGTACAGGTGCGGCCGCTCGATGAAGCGAACGTTGTTGGCCTCGAGCCACACCACCGGCGTGTCGGCGCCGATCAAGACGAAGGCGCGCGTGTTCGGAAGCGTCGGGGTGGTGCCGTCCTTGAGCTTGATCCGGACGGCGTCGGCGGTGAACTCCGCGACATTGGACTCGAGGTGCAGGGCGATCTGCCCCGAGGCCGTGAGCTCGGCGAGTCGCTTCTGGTTGCCCTGCTTGCAGCGCTTGAAGCCATCCCCGCGATACGACAACGTCACGGTCGCTCCGACGGCGGCCAGGGCCATCGCACCCTCGACCGCGGAGTCGCCGCCGCCGACGACCAGGACGTGCTCGCCGGCAAACTCGGCGGGATCGTCGAGCAGCGACTGGACCTTCTCCAGATTCGCACCCGGCACGGCGAGCAGTCGGGGCTTGCCGCGCAGTCCCGTCGCGAGGACGACCCGCCTCGTCCGATAGGTGGCCACGGTGGTCTTGACCTCGAAGATGCCGTCGTCTCCGCGCTTCACTGTCTCCACCGCCTCGCCGAGCTTGACGGGCAACTTCACGCCTGCGATGACGCGCTCCCACGCGGCGACCAGCTCTTCTTTCGTTCCATCGAACACCGGGAGGAACGAGACGTTCTCGGCATCGCACGGCTCCGCCATGAAGGTCTTGCCCTTGGGGTAGCGGGACACCGTGGACGAGATCACGTGCTCCTTCTCGAGCAACGTGCAGCGTAGGCCGTACTTGAGGCACGCGAGTCCGGCCGACAGCCCGGCGGGCCCCGAGCCGACGACCACGACATCGAGGATGTCGGGCCCGGGTGACGGCGTTCCGGCGAGCTCGCGGCGGATGTGCTCGATCACGGCGCGACCGAGGTTGGCGGCGTTCTTGACGAGCGGCTTTCCCGCGACCTCGCCGATCAGGTACTGACCGGGAATGCCGGTCTGGAAGTTCTCGTCGAGCTCCGGCACCGTCAACATGCGAGGCGTGGTGCCCTCGCGGTACATGACCAGCGCCTGCGTCGGGCACGAGTTCGCGCACTGCTCGCACTGCACGCAATCGGAGAACCGGGACACCGCGACCTTGTGGTTGACGAGGTCGAGCACCTCCGTCGGGCACACATCGATGCACGCCTCGCAGCCGATGCAGCGGTCATCGTTGATCGAGTGCAGCAGGGGCAGGACGGTCTCGATGTCGAGCCCGGCGGCCTGCTCGCGCCGCCGGACCCGCGCCCGGCGATCGTCGAGCACCGCCCCGAGCGCCAGCACGAGGATGGCGACGATCGCGATGATGGTCGGGATGGCGGG
Organism: Myxococcales bacterium; assembly: GCA_043759315.1. Taxonomy (GTDB): domain Bacteria; phylum Myxococcota_A; class Polyangia; order Haliangiales; family Haliangiaceae; genus JABFXX01. The sequence continues at coordinate 532 of JAYVLW010000061.1, read as the reverse complement.
ATCCATGGACGCCTACGGCAGATGAACGCGGAAGCCACGGGTGTGACAACCCGAGGTGTTGCAGTTCGCGCCCGTCTGCGCGTCCACCGGAGCGAGCATCGGCACGACGCTGGGACACACCGACACGAACGCCTTCGCGGGGTACGTGACGAACCCTTCGACCGCGTAGAAGTTGCCGTTGCTCGGGTGGCTGATCGCCGTGGCGACGTTGCCATCGGAGTCCTGCAGCGTGATCGTCGCGCCGCCCAGCGGGGTCATTCCGGCCTGATCATACAGCGTCCCCGCAAACACGAACGGACGTCCCGCGCCGCCCTGGTGGTGGCACATCAGACAGTCATCGCCGGGAAGTCCGCCACCCGTGCACGCTCCGGAGTCCGCCGGCGTCATCGGTTCGGCGCACGGCGGCGGCGGAATCGTCATCAGCACCGACGCATCGATGTTGGACTCTCCGAACTTTTCGCGCAGGCGACCGGTGCACGCTGCGAAGGCCAGGAGGCCGAGGACAAACGGTCGCCTGAACACGGGCGGGAAG
>JAYVLW010000060.1:0-8940 GCA_043759315.1 Myxococcales bacterium | reverse complement strand
CACCGGTAAGCCGTGTGCGGGAAATCCGCACGCACGGTTTGAAAGGGGGTCCTGCCGGCACCCGTTCTACGACGGGGAAAGGTTAGATCTACCAATGCGCGTAGGGATTCTCTTGATCGCGATGCTGCTCGGCGGGAGCGGCGTTGCCGCCGCGCAGAAGGCGTGCGATCCGGACAAGGAATGTCGTGCCCCGCGGGCGGTCGCGAAGCCGCCGAAGGCACCCAAGGCGCCGCCGGTCTACACGATCGATCCGATGACCGTGGGAGGGAAGGTGCGCGGCGCGATGATGCTGCAGTTCCTCGAGCGGGCGAACGAGGAGCTCGAGCGAGCGTCCCTGGAGCGGCGGTCGTTCGTACCCGAGCTGGTGCGTTCGGTCGACCTCGAAGCGCTGTAGCGTTCGTGCGATGATCGGACATCCGTCCGCGCTACCTGGTCATCGTCCTGCTCGTCGCGTGCGGGCGGATCGGCTTCGATGGAACGTCGAAGCCAGATGGCCGAGATGTGGGCGCCGACGTGGGGATCGATGCGGTGGCCCCGTGCACGGGCCCGTTCCAGCCACCCACCCGCCAGTCGGCCCTCAGCTCGCCCGGGCAGGAGGCCGGCGGCACGCTCTCGGACGACGGGCTGGAGCTCTACTTCGGTTCTGACCGCGCGGGCGGGGCCGGCGGGGCCGACCTCTACGCGGCGACGCGCGCCTCGAAGCAGGTGCCGTTCGGGGCCCCCGCGCGGATCGTCGAGCTGGCCACGTCGATGTCCGAGGATGACCCGTTCATCGATCCGGATGGCCTGACGCTGTGGTTCAACGCCGGGGGCAACATCGTGCGGGCGACGCGAGCGACGCGCACGTCGGCGTGGGATCCACCGACGGTCGTCGTCGAGCTGATGACCGACGCCGTCGACGAGGCACCGGGCTTCACGTCGGATGGACTGACCGTGTACTTCGATTCGAACCGACCCCCGAACCTCGGCTTCGTCGATCTCTGGAGCGCGACCCGGCCGACCCGCACGTCGCCGTTCGCGAGCCTTCGCCACGAGCTGGTCGCCAGCTCGAACAGCTTCGATTGCTGCCCACACGTGCTCCCGGGTGACACCCAGGTCGCGTTCACCACCCAGCGCGGCGGGGGCACGAAGGTCTACGCGGCCGACCGCTTGCCCGACGGCAGCCTCGGTGCGGCCGCTCCGTACCCGCTTGTCAACACGTCGGCCCTGGACTTCGACATCTTCTCGACGCCAGATGGGACCACGGTCGGTGTGTCCTCCGACCGCCTGGTCATGGGGGATGCAGATCTGTGGCTGTACGAGCGCAGCTGCCCGTGATCGCAGTAAACTCCTACTGAGGTGACCGACCCGCTGCTCGATACCATCGTTGGAGGGCGGTACCGCGTCCTCCGAAGGATCGGCGAGGGCGGGATGTCGTTCATCTACGAGATCCAGCACATCAAGCTGCTCCGCTCGTTCGCGCTCAAGGGGCTGTTGCCGCAGTGGGCGCACAACATGGAAGCGGCGCAGCGATTCGAGCGCGAGGCCGAGCTGCTGGGCAGCCTGCGCCACCCGAACGTGATCGACATCGCCGACTGGATCTACCTCGGCGACGGTACGCCCTGCATGGTCCTCGAGTTTCTCCACGGGGCGACGTTGCAGACCCGGCTGACCCGCGGTCCGCTGCCGTTCGAGGCGATCGCCCGGCTCGCGGAGCACACGTGCTCGGCGCTGTCGCTCGCGCACCGCAACGGCATCACCCACCGCGACGTGAAGCCGGAGAACATCTTCATCTCGATCGATGACTCCGGTGATGACCGCGTGAAGCTGCTCGACTTCGGGGTGTCGAAGCTGCGCGGCGTGGGCCGGCTCAGCGGCGTCTACCGCATGCTCGGCACACCGTCGTACATGTCGCCGGAGCAGGCCTCTGGCAACAACGACGCGGTCGGGCCGTCATCGGACTGCTGGGCGATGGGCGCGATCCTCTACGAGATGGCGACGCGCGAGGTGGCGTTCAAGGGCATCGACATCCAGCAGACGCTGATGCTGATCCTCGAAGGCCGGCCACCGCCGATGCTGAACTTCCGCCCGGATGCACCGCCGGACTTCGTCGATCTCGTCGACCGCTGCCTGTCGCACGACCCCGCGCGCCGGATCCAGACCATCGAGGATCTGCGGTTCCGCCTGCGCAACGCCCTGCCGCCGCCGGGCAGGACCCCGCTGCTCCAGCCGAAGCGGACCCAGACACCCCACGGTGGTCTGCCCGTGACGGGACCGCCGACGCCGGGCGTGGTGGGACCGCGGACGCTGACGGGAACGACGAATCCGAACCAGGTGGGGGCGGTGGCCGCCGCGCCATCGAACACGCGAAGGTGGGTGATCGTGGCGATCGCGATCGTGTTCGCCACCCTCGGCAATCTCGCGATCGCGCTGTTGACCTAATTCGCGGCGAGGGCCGCGTTCGTCTCGGTGAGCTCGGCGGAGACGCGCTCCCCATCGGCCACGACGACGAAGCGGAGCGGCGTGCGTTCGGGCGTGGTCGCGAGCCAGATCGTGATGTCGACTGGATCGATCGACTGGTCGAGCGCGCGCGCCGTACCGTGCACCTTGAGGGCGCGGCGGCCCTGCGCTTCGTCGCGCGTCGGGCGCTCGACGTCGAGCCGGTACAGCGTGCGGCGCAGCACGAACCAGAGGTACGCGGGCGGGGCGTCGCCGAGCGACCATGCTCGTACCGAGCCGATCGCGGTGTGCAGCGTGTGCAGCGTGCTTCCGCCGGGAACCGCGAGACGGGGACCACCGTCGAACGCGTAGTGCGCGCCATCGATCGCGATGGCGATCGAGCTGACATCGCTGCTCGTCGTCAGGCCTTCGCGCGACGCGGTGGGAGTACCTCGCGCGAGCGCGGTGACGAGCTGGTACTTGACCTTCGCGAACGCGCGCGCGAGGGCGGTGGTGGAGAAGCTCGAGCGCGCCTCGACGGCGCCGACCGAGAGCGTCGCGCGGCCGACCTGCATCGCCTGCCAGTACACGTCCCACACCATCTCCTCTCCGGGCGCGAGGACGAGACCGGTCGCGGGCAGGAGTGTCGGCGGCGCGTCGACGAGCGGGATCGTCGACCCGGGGCGCGGACCACAGGCGGCGACGACGAGCGCGAGTGTGCAGAGGGTACGGAGCATCGTCGCCTCCTCATGGAAACGCGCGGCCGTCCAGAATGCACGGGCTCGATCGGAGTCTGCCGGACCTCGCCGGTCATTGCGCGGCGTGGTGGAATGGCGTGCCGTGGCGCGCGCGATCGAAGACGAGTGGCTCGAAGGGTGGGATCCCACCCCCGGCATCGTCTCGGTGTGGGCGGAGGGCGACGGGCAGGTCACGGTGTGGCGACGCTGCGACGGGCAGCTCGTCCGCGAGGACGCTCGGTTCCGGCCATGGGTGCTGCTCGCGCACCTCGACGACCTCGGGCCGGGTGTCACCCATCGCGAGCTGGGCGGCACGAACGCGCTGCGCTACCTCGTGCGCGGCGAGGACATGCCGAGCCTGTCGAGCGCGATCCTGCGCGCGGCGAGCCGGCGGCTCGGGTATGCGGTCACGCACCTCCGCGACCTCGGCGATGGCGCGGCGCTCGTGTTGCCGGCCGAGGAGCAGTACCTCGTGGCCTCGGGCCGCACGTACTTCAAGGATCTCCCGTTCGACGAGCTGCGGCGCATGCAGATCGATCTCGAGACGACCGGTCTCGATCCTCAGCGCGATCGGATCTTCCTGATCGCCGTGCGCGATCCCGAGGGCCGCGTCGAGCTTCTCGAGGAAGCCGACGAAGCGGCGCTGATCGCGCGGCTCGTGGCGGTGGTGCACGCCGCGGATCCCGACGTCATCGAGAACCACAACCTGCACGGCTTCGATCTGCCGTTCCTCGACCGTCGCGCGAAGCTGCTCGGCGTGCCGCTCGCGCTCGGCCGCATCGGTCCTCCGGGGCTGCGGCAGCGCGGTGCGCGGCGCGGAGTGGCGAGCGGCCCCGCTGCGAGCAGGCGCGTGCGGTTCGTCGCGCCGGGGCGCGAGCTGATCGATACGCTCGACGCGGTCCTCCGCCATGACTTCGCGACCCGCGATCTTCCAGGTCACGGCCTCAAGGCGGTCGCGCGTCACCTCGGCCTCACTGGACCCGATCGCGAGCACGTGCGCGGCGATCAGATCCACGCCGTCTACCTGCGCGATCCGGACCGCGTGCGCCGCTACGCGACCGCCGATGTCGACGAGGTCGCGGGTCTCGCGCGCTTGCTGGGCGGCCCCGCGTTCGCGCTCGCGCGGATGGCGCCGCGGCGCTACGAGCGGCTCGCCGACGCGGGGCCTGCGACGGGTGTCATCGATCCGCTCCTCGTGCGTGCGTATCTGCGCTCGAACACGGCCTTGCCGGTGCACGTTCAGGGCGATGGCACACAGCACACCGGCGCCGCGTTGCACCTGTTCGCCGCCGGTGTCGCGCACCGGATCGTCAAGGCCGACGTGGCGAGCTTGTACCCGTCGCTGATGCGGGCGTTCCGCATCGGTCCGGCGCGCGATTCGCTCGGCGCGATGCTCGCGCTCGTGGATCGCCTCGTCGAGCGTCGCCTCGCCGCGAAGGCCGCCGGGCGCGCCGCCCCCGCGGGCTCGACGGAGCGCTCGACGCACGAGGCGATGTCTGCCGCGATGAAGCTCGTCGTCAACTCCGCCTACGGGTACCTCGGCGCCGGCGGGCTCACGCGGTTCGCCGACGTCCACGCCGCGAACGAGGTCACGCGTCGCGGTCGCGAGGTCCTCGAGCTGATGTGCACCGAGCTCGCCGCGCGTGGCGTCCGCCTGCTCGAGGCCGACACCGACGGGGTCTACTTCGCGGTCCACGCGTCGTGGACCACCGACGACGAGCAGCGCGTGGTCGCCGAGGTCGCGGCGCTGCTCCCGCCGATGGTCCAGCTCGAGCTCGACGGCCGCTACGCCGCGATGCTGTCCCACGAGCCGAAGAACTACGCGCTCCTGACATACGACGGCGAGCTGATCCTCCGCGGTGTCGCGTTCCGCTCGAGCCGCGCGGAGCCGTTCGGCGAGGCGTTCCTGCGGGTGGCGATCGGCCGCCTGCTGGTCGGTGATGTCACCGGCGTTCACGCGGCCTACCTCGACGTGATCTCCGCGCTGCGTCGCCGCGACCTTCCTACCCATGACGTCTCGTCGCGCGTGCGGCTGACGAAGTCTCCGGCCGAGTATCTGGCCACGCGCGACTCGCGCCGCGAGCTGACCTACGAGGCGATGCTCGCGAGCGGCCGCACCACGTGGAGCGCCGGCGAGCGCACCCGCGTCTATCGCACGCGCGGTGGTGGTAGCGGCGTGGTCGGCGATCCCGACGACGACGAGGTCGCGGCACCGACCGCGGACGCGCGCGACTACGACGTCGACCACTACGTGCGCGTGCTGCGCGACAACTTCGCGACGCGCCTGCAGCGCGCGTTCTCCCCCGATGACTTCGCGGCCGTGTTCGCGGATCCTGACCAGCTGCAGCTATTCGCGCCTTCCATCGCCGGGATCCGTGCCGTGCTCATCGACGTCATTGCCACGTCGACCGACGATCCCGAGGACTCTCAACCGAACGTAACCTCCGATCACGACGACGGCCGGAACATCATCGAGTAGGTCACCAGCGTGCCCCCAAAGGCGGGCCGGAACACGAATTTCTCGACGAGTCCCGCGACACAGTCCGCGAGCGTCCCGGGGCCCTGACGGCGCACTCGCTTGACCCTGCCGTCGGCGTCGATCTCGAAGTCGAGGATGACCTCTCCCTGCAGGCCCGGATCGACCTGCGCGAGTGGCAGGTAGCACGACATGATCGCGGCGCGGCGGCGCTTGAACTGGCGAGTCACGCCCGCGAGCGTGGCCCCCTCACTCGTCACACACGGGGTTGATCCGATGCACAGCGAGACGGTTGGCTGGGATCGCGGCGCGGCGGCCTCTGGCCCGCCGCGGCCCTCTGGTCCGCGATCGGTACGGAAGAGGCCGTAGTCGTCACCGGCACCTCGACCCGACGAGACGGTCTTGTATGGCCCCGTTGCAATCGTGCCGCAGTCCGCGCAGTTCGCCATCGGATCGAATCGCCGGCCTGACATTCCGAAGTTGCCGCTCTGCGCTGCGTCCTCGTCGTAGACCTCATGGAGTCCGGACAGTGCGGCATCGAGGTCGACGACACCCGTGATCCGATCGAGGCCGGCCACCAGCTCGGGCGAGCCGAGGACGCCCGCCGTGCGTGCACGCTCGAGCGCGCGCTCTCGTGGTTCGTTCGGTGCGCCAGGACGCGTGGGCGTGGACGCGACGAGCTTGCTCCGGTGGGCCGGATGCGTCCCATGCGAAACCGGCGGCAATCCGACGGGAGGAGTCGGAACCAGCGCGACCTTCGCAATCCGTGCGAGCCGCGGACGGGAGGTAGCGCGATGCGCCTCGGCGCTGGTGGGCGGTGTAGCAGTGGCGGCCTGTTGGACGACCATCAGGTGCGCAGCGAGAGAGCTGGCGGCGAACAGAAGTGGGCGTCGATCGATCCGAGCTCGCGGAACAACCGACCCGGGTGCCTGCATACGCGTCACGCGGATGGCGACCCTTCCGATCTGCGCGCAGACCCGAGCCTCGGGCAGGAGCACGATCTCACGTGCTCCTGAGATCATCGCCGATGGCGCCCCGAGCATGGACAGGTTCATGGGCTGGCCATCAAGAACCAACGCACCTTCGATACCCGTGTGCCAGTGAAAGACCCAGCTGTCGTCTGGTCCTGCCGCGACGAGCGGGAAGCTCGGATACGGCAACGCTGCCAGCGGGAGGTTCACGCCCGGCGCGGTGCCGACCCGATAGCACCCGTTCACGGGGACGTGAGTGACATCGATGATGGTATGGCCGAAGCTCGCGACCACCTCGACCGCCTCTGCAGCGTTGGCGCCGTCGGCTCGTCCATGGCCCACCACGTCACTTGGGGGCAGGGGCGGTCCGGGGCAGCAACTTCGCAGCACGCGATCTCGCCTCTGCTGCAAGCCGTGATCTCGGGACCTTCACGACCGCCTGGAACGTTCTCGCGGCATCGGCGATCGCGCCGGCCCGCTCGTAACAGCTCGCCGCCTTGAAGAGGAGCTCGTCGCGATGCTCGTACCGGGGATTCGCGGTGACCTCGTCGACGTAGAGTTGCGCACAGCGCATGTACGCCGATGGATCTCTCGCGCCGGCCGCTTCCGCCATCTCCGCTTGCGTGCGGACCTTCTGGAGGTGAAGAGCATCGAGGTGTTGGATCAGATCTTCGCGGGACTTCAGGAGTGTCTTGTTCGCGCGCATCTTCTCGACCCACTCGTCTCGCTGATCGACCTTGCCCTGGCGGTCGAGCGCTTCGAGCAGGTAGTTCGCGGCGAACTCTGCAACCTCCGACCCGGGGTACGTCGTGACCACTTCAACAAGCGACGGCACTGCTTCATCGAATCTTCGGTGAAGTCGGTATCTTTGAGCGCGCGTGATGAGCAACCCGGGGATGTCCCCCTGCGTTGCCAGCTTGAGATAGCGGTCAAGCGATCTCAGAAACGCGGTCTCCTGCGTCGAGAACGGTGTGGGCTTGGTCGCAGCCGGGAACTGAGGCGTTGCGATCGAGTCGAGCGCCAGCCCCCAAGCGATCACTGCTGCCTCAGCTGCCGTGGCCTTCTCCGTTCCGGCGGAGGGAAGGGCCTTGTCGAATGCGATGGCGGCCACTTCCCATAGCGGTCGTGCGAGGTCGGCGTTGGCCTCTGCCTCGGCGGCACACCACGCGCGTTCTGCGGAGATCATCTCGATCGGCCCCGACGTGCGAGGTTCACAAGGCTTGCTGAGAATCACAGCGACCTCGTCGTCGCGGCGGGGAGTTGGTCCCGCGAGCGCGGCGGTCGCAAAGAGGACCAGAAGTAGGGAGCCCCGTGCCAGCTGCACTGTCATGCATACGCGACACGCCAGTGGCGCAGTGGTTGCGAGACCTGCGATGCGATCGATCGGGCGACCTGAAGCCGCGGAGTGTTAGGTCCGTCACCATGAAGATGTTCGAATCGCGATTGTGCGGACCCACGACGGACGCAGAGGCGTCCCACGCGCATGCGAAACATCTCGTTCTCCGCCCTGGCGCTCTCGTTCGGCGTTCTGGCCACCCACTGCACATCTCCGAACGCAGCGCCCGCCCCGCCCGCCGCACAAACTCTGGCCAAGGCGTTCGGAATCGACGGGAAGCCGATCGGCTGCCGGGCATTCAACATGTACGTCGGTGACGCCGCGCGGACGACGTTCCTGCGACTCCGAGTCGATACGGCAGCGCTCGGTCTCAAGGCAGGACGACATCAACTCGATCTGAAGACTGTGAAGTCAGCCGTCGCGATCGATCTCGTCGTGTACGACGCGGCGAACAGGGAGCTTCCGGACTGCAGCGACGCCACGCTACCGCAGCCCAAGATCTCGGCGCGTTGGACGACCTCCGGCGGAAGGCTGTCGGTGCGGCTCTCGGCCGATCCCGAAGAAGGGAAGAACTTCAAAGTCTCCATCGCGCTCGATGACATTCGCTTCGTCGGTCCTGCGGGAGAGGTCCGGATCATCGACGCTCAGTTCGATGACGTGGAGGTTGGCTGGCTGCCAGGTTGAGCGGCGTACCGACGGACTCGCGCGTTCTGCGATCTGCGCGATTGAATCGCATCGGGACTCGGGTGCGAACGATCATCATCAAAGGGTGTTGCTCGGATCATGGCTATTTCGGAACGACAGAGCGCTCGCGCGATCCGGTGCGCATCTTCGATGAATATCGCGGCGAACATTGCGTCGGCCCCAGCATGCACAGACCTTCCTCGTTCGCATTCGCAGTTGTTGTCTCGCTGTCCTCTCTCTCGGGCCTCGCGCTCGCAGATCCCGTGGCGGCGCCTGGCTCGTCGCCGCGTTCACTCGCGGTCACCGCGTACAACGCGA
>JAYVLW010000059.1:0-10372 GCA_043759315.1 Myxococcales bacterium | reverse complement strand
CGGTGCAGAGTTGGGGCGAGGCGTCGGGTCGGCCATGACGGCAACGATGCGGCACAGACGGTCGCCCGCGAAAGACGGGGTTCATGCAGCAGGTACGATGGTCACCCGCGCGCCCGGTACGGAGTCAGCTCGCCCACGCGTGGTGCCCCGGTACTGGCCGGGGCAGGTCACGCACGGACGCGCCGAAGTCGATGGCGCGAGACATGGAGCGCCCGAAGGCACCACTTGCGGAGGGGGGCGCAGTGCCGGGCGACGCGCCCAGCTGCTCCCGCCAGAGGAGTTGTCGCGCAGGCGCGCGTCGTTACATCGTGCTCCGCACCGGGATGCGGATGCTCCGCGACGCCCGGTACGAACTATGTGAGCTGGATGCTGCTGTCATCGAAATCACGAGCCAACCACCTTAAGGATTTTCGCTCGACTGGCAAGTAGAAACGTTCGATCGCCGACGGCGGTTCGTCGGTTGTCGACGCGCGCTGCGCCGCATCGGTATACTCGGGTGGGATGAACGTGAAGAAGGTACTGGCGGTCGTGGTGGCCAGCGGGTGCGGGTTCAGTGGCTCCAGCGGCAAGCCCGACGCCTCGCTGAATCAGCTCGACGCGCCGAGCTCGGAGGTGTGCCGCGGTCCCGCGGGGTGGAAGGTGTGTGTTGCGGATCCATCTCCTGGCATGATCACGTTGACCGGCCCGTTCAACACGACGAACGACGGCCACTGCATGACGCCGACCCCGACCAGCTGGACCAGCACGCAAGGCGATGCGTGCGTGGTGTCCGGAACGCAGATCACGGTCACCGACACGCTCCGCGTCACGGGCGCCCGTCCGCTCGTGCTCGTCGCGACCCAGACCATCCTCGTCGACGTGCTCGATGCTTCGAGTACCCGCGCCGGCGTCACCGGTCCTGGTGCGATCGGAGCTCCTTGCGCGACCAGCACGCCAGGCGCAACGAGCACCCTCCGGGGCGGTGGCGGTGGAGGCGGCAGCTTCGCGACCAAGGGCGGTGATGGTGGAGATGGTGATGGGGGCAACGCCACGCACGGCCTCGCCGGGAATGTCGTCATGACACCGTACGCTCGTCTCCGCGGGGGCTGTGCCGGCGGCGCGGGAGGTACCGGCGCTGCCGGGACCACGGGACCTGGCGCCGCGGGTGGCGGCGCGGTCTATCTGACTGCGCCCACGATCACGATCACGGGTGGGATCAACCTCTCGGGGGCCGGTGGGGGCGGCGGGACCGCGAGCCGCGCGGGCGGAGGTGGCGGAGGCTCGGGCGGGATGCTCGTCCTCGACGCCATGACGCTCACCGTGTCGGGGAAGATCGCGGCGAACGGCGGCGGAGGTGGCGGCGGCGCGGACAACAGCACCAACGGGAGCCTCGGCAACGATCCATCTCTCGCGAATCCGTCCACGATCGCGGCTGGCGGCAACGGCGGCGGCGGCGCCGGTGGCAACGGGGGATCCGGGGCGGCTGGTGGGACCTTGACCGGTGTCACGGCGGCGCAGGCGAACGACGGTGCGGGTGGTGGTGGGGGCGGCCTCGGCGTGCTGCGCGTGCTGTCGGGACAGCCGCTGTCGGGACCGCTGATCTCGCCGAGCTCGACGAACTGATCCCGATCAGAACGCGTAGCCGACGCCGACCGAGAACCCACCCGCGATGCTCGTGAACGAGATCGAGTCGCCGGTATCGGGCTTGAAGCTGCCGAACGTCATGTCGATCTCCGGACCGGCCTGTAGCACCACGCGCTTGCTCGGGAAGTACGCGAACGGGAACATGATGCGCGTCAGGAACGCGCTCTGCTTCGTCTCGACCACCACACCGCCAACCCCGCTATCGAGCTCGCGGTTGCCGAACAGCGCGCCGAGCGCGAGCGTGGGGCGAAGGAACGCGCCGAGGCCGAGCCGAACGTGCGCGGATGCGAACAGTGCGCCGCCGAGCGTGGTCGCGCTGACGTTGGAGCTCACCCGGTCGTAGTCGAACAGGAACTGGCCGCCGACCGAGATGTTGTTGCTGACGAAGTACTGGTAGCCGAGACCGAGCAGCATCGAGAGCCGCGTGTTCGAGGTGTCGCCCTGCTTGTCGTAGGTGAAGACACCCAGCGCGCCGAGGTCGATCTCCGAGACGCCCTTCTGGATGGCCGTTACCCGTCCCGGATCGTTCGGGTTCGCGCCGATCTCGTCGGCATGAGCAGGGGCGACAGCGGCGAGTAAGACAGCAGGAATGATGAGGAAGCGATGCGTCATGACCACAGCATCGTGGCAGGCGACGCGCCCCTACACGGAATGTGCGGCAAAGAATTTCCGGCGATGGTTGACGCGGCGCGTAACTGTGGCCATAAACTGAATGACGGCTCATTCAGCAAGCGAGGACCCTCCCAGATGGCGAACCAGAACTACTACAAGGCGAACCTCCGCGACCTGTCGTTCCTGCTGTTCGAGCAGTTCAAGCTCGACGAGCTCCTCGGCAAGGCGCCGTACGCGAACTGGGGCAAGGACGAGGTCGTCGCGGTGCTGGAGGAGGCGTACGGCTGGGCGCAGAAGCACATGGGCCCGCTGAACAGCAGCGGTGACGCCGAAGGCTGTCGCCTCGAGAACGGGAACGTGAAGGTGCCGCGCGGCTTCAAGGAGATCTGGAAGGCGCTGTTCGAGGCGGGCTGGCGCACGCTGGCGGTCGAGGAGAAGCACGGCGGTCAGGCCGGCCCGTTCACGCTCGCGATGATGGTGGAGGAGTTCATGTGCGGCTCGAACACGAGCTTCAACATGTACCCGGCGCTCACGCAGGGCGCGGCCGACGTCATCCTCGCGTTCGGAACGCCGGCGGAGATCGAGACCTACGTGCCGAACATGTTCAACGGCAAGTGGGCCGGCACGATGTGCCTCACCGAGGCGCAGGCCGGTAGCGACGTCGGTAGCGCGACCACGATGGCGACCCGGCGCCCCGACGGCCAGTACAACATCAAGGGAACGAAGATCTACATCTCCGGCGGCGACCAGGACATGACGGAGAACATCATCCACATGGTGCTCGCGCGCCTGCCGGATGCGCCGGCGGGCACGAAGGGCCTGTCGCTGTTCATCGTCCCGAAGGTCCGCCCCGATGGCACGCCGAACGATGTCGTCACGGCGGGCATCGAGCACAAGATGGGCATCAAGGCGTCGTCGACGGCGCAGCTCGTGTTCGGCGAGAACGACAACTGCATCGGCGAGCTGATCGGCGAGGTCGAGAACAAGGGCATGTCCCAGATGTTCCACCTGATGAACTACGCGCGCATCGGCGTCGGTCTCCAGGGCCTCGCGCTCGCTTCCTCGGCGTACCTCAACGCGCTCGACTACGCGAAGGATCGCAAGCAGGGCAGCTCGATCAAGCAGTGGAAGGACGCCACCGCGCCGCGCGTGCCGATCATCGAGCACCCCGACGTCAAGCGCATGCTCCTCGACATGAAGGCGCGCACCGAGGGCATCCGGGCCCTCGCGGTGAAGCTGACGATGCACATCGACCGCGAGTCCGCGATCAACAAGACCGGCGGCGACAAGACCGTCGCCGAGTACCACCAGGGTCAGGTCGATCTGCTCGTCCCGTTGCTCAAGGCGTATGGCTCCGACCAGGCCTTCCAGATCTGCGCGACCGCGATCCAGGTCTACGGCGGCGCCGGCTACCTCAAGGACTGGCCCGTCGAGCAGTACGCGCGCGACTCGAAGATCTTCTCGATCTACGAGGGCACGAACCACATCCAGGCGATGGACCTCGTCGGCCGGAAGCTGATGCAGCGCGGCGGCGCGAACGTGCAGGCGTTCGGCAAGGACGTCGCCACGTTCATCGCGGCGAACAAGGACCACGCCACCCTGAAGGACGCGATCACCGTGCTCGGACAGGCGATGGAGGCGATGACCGCGACCGGCGGCAAGTTCATGCAGTGGTTCGGCGGTGGCAAGATGGAGATGGTGCCGACCGTCGCGAACCGCTTCCTCGAGATGATGAGCGAGACCGTGATCGGCTGGCTGCTGCTCGAGCAGGCCGTGATCGCCGAGGCCGCGGGCGGCAAGCTCGCCGCCGATCATCCCGACAAGGCGTTCTACGAGGGCAAGCGCTACGCGGCGCTCTACTTCGCTTACAACGTGCTGCCGGGCGTGGCCGCGAAGGCGCAGCTGATCGCGCGCGAGGATCGCACCGCCCTCGACATCCCGGCCGCGGCGTTCGCTCCCGCCCTCGCGTAACCTCGCGAATCCGGGGCCACCTGGCTCCGTGGGAGGATCTGGGATCCCGCGGGCCATTGATCTCGGTGCGGTGTGGCCGATTCGTCAGCCATGGTGGGATCGACGGGCAGCCTTCGGATTCGCAAGGGTTCGTCCACCGCCCGCGATCCGGCGGTCGCCGCGCAGGAACTGTACGACGCGATCGGCATGGCAGATGCCGCGGTCTCGCTGTTCTACTGTTCCTCGGACTACGATCTCGACGCCCTCGGCGCCGCGCTCGCCGAGGTGTTCGGAGCGGACGCTCCGTTGATCGGATGCACCACCGCCGGCGAGATCACGCCGATCGGCTATCTGGAGGGCTCGATCACGGGCGTCAGTCTCGGGGGCGGCGGGATGCTGGTGGAGACCACGCTCGTCGACGATCTTCGCAACTTCGAGTTCGGCCGGGGCGACACCGCCGCGCGGATGACGATGGCGGCGCTCGCGGCGCGCGGAGTCCCGATCTCGGGAGCGAGCTGTTTCGGCTTCCTGCTCGCGGATGGACTCGCGATGCAGGAGGAGGCGCTGGTCAGTGCGATCTACCGCAACCTCGGCGACATCCAGTTGTTCGGTGGCTCGGCAGGGGACGGCGTGCGGTTCGGCGCGACCCACATCTACTTCGAAGGGCGATTTCGCACCGACTGCGCGATCTTCAGCCTGTTCGCCTCGCCGAGTCCGTTCCTGGTGTTCAAGACCGAGCACTTCGTCGCGTCGGAGAAGCGACTCGTGATCACCGGAGCCGATCCTGCACGGCGGATCGTCACCGAGATCAACGGGGAGCCTGCCGGTCTGGAGTACGCCCGACTCGTGGGCCTCGATGTCGACAAGCTGACGCCGTTGATCTTCGCGACACATCCGGTCGTGGTGCGCGTCGCCGGCGGCACGTTCGTGCGCTCCATCCAGAAGGTCAATGACGACGGCAGCCTCACGTTCTTCTGCGCGATCGACGAGGGAATCGTGCTCACCGTGGCCAGTGGTGTAGATCTCGTGCGCAACCTCGAAGCAGCGTTCGACAACGTTCGCGCGCATCTCGGCGCGCCGGCGATCGTGCTCGGCTGCGATTGCATCCTGCGGTTTCTCGAGACTGGCCAGCGGGGTATCCGCGAGCGCGTGGGCGAGATCTTCGCGGCCAACAACGTGATCGGGTTCTCCACCTACGGTGAGCAATTCAACGCCATGCACGTCAATCAGACGTTCACCGGCGTGGCGATCGGCATGCCTCGATCCTGACCATGCTCGAGAGCAGCGCCACCGACCTCACGACGCAGAGCCGGGACCAGCTCGAGCGCGAGATCCGGCGGCTCGAGAAGGTCACCGCTGCGCTGATGAGCCGTGTCGAGCGCAGCATGGAGCTTCAAGGCGGCGCGTTCTCGCTGTTCCAGACCGCGATCACGCTCGAAGGCAAGGTGAGGGAGCGCACGCAGGCCCTGCTCCAGACGATGTCCGATCTCGAGGCGTCCAACAAACAGCTCAAGGCAGCGAAGGAAGCCGCGGACGCAGCCAGCTGCGCGAAGTCCGAGTTCCTGGCGAACATGAGCCACGAGATCCGGACGCCGATGAACGGCGTGTTGGGGATGGCCGAGCTGCTGCTGATGTCCGAGGTCTCACCGCAACAGCGCAGCCTGGCCGAGACGATCCGTCGGTCGGCGATGAGCCTGGTGAGCATCATCAACGACGTGCTGGACTTCTCGAAGGTCGAGGCCGGGCGCCTCGAGCTCGAGTGCCTCGACTTCGATCTGCGCGAGGTCGTCGAGGAGACCGCGGGGTTGCTCGCGCCGTCGGCACACGCCAAGCAGCTCGAGCTGGTGACGGTGATCCCCGAGGACGTCGAGACCCGTGTGCGTGGCGACCGCGGGCGGATCCAGCAGATCGTGACGAACCTTCTCGGCAACGCGATCAAGTTCACCGAGCGCGGTCACGTGGTGATCCGCGTGGCGTCGAGTCGCCGAGGGGAGCGCCAAGACGTGGAGCTCACCGTCGAGGACACGGGCATCGGTTTCGCGCAGGACACCGAGGCGCGCCTGTTTCAGTCGTTCACCCAGGCCGATGGCTCGATGTCTCGTAGGTTCGGCGGCACCGGGCTCGGGCTCGCGATCGTGAAGCAGTTGTGTCGGCTGATGGGTGGCGACGTGACCGCGAAGGGGACTCCGGGCGTCGGCGCGTGTTTCTCCTGCGTGGTCCAGTTGACCCCCGCCGAGCCAGCTGCCGACGCGCCCCACGCGCTCGCAGGCCTCGACCTTCGCGAGGTCCGCGCGATCGTCGTCGAAGACTGCGAGCCAGCGCGGGACGCGCTCGTCGCATCGTTGACCGCGCTCGGGCTCGAAGCGATCGGCACACGATCGCTTCGCGACGCCCGCCAGGCGCTCGCGGTATCGACCGGGCGTACCGTGGTCTTGGCACCGGAGCGTCCGGAGGGCGAAGACCACACGCGATGGATCAAGCTCGTGCGAACGACGATCGATGACCCGAGCCAGGCCTGTCTCGGCAAACCCGTCAGCCGCGCACGCTTGATCGAGGCCATGCGGGACGCGCTCGGCGACGCGCACAACAGCAACCGCGATCGTGGTACCGCGACGCCCGCGATGGCGCTGAGCCGACTGCCGCTTCGCGTGCTCGTCGCAGACGACAACCTGATCAATCAGGAGGTCGCGGTCAGGATGCTCGCGGAGCTCGGCTGCTCCGCCGTGGTCGTCAGCGATGGCCAGCAGGCATTGGAGGCGGTCGCGCACCGACGCTTCGACGTGGTGCTCATGGATTGCCAGATGCCGGTCGTCGATGGCTACGAGGCAACCCGCGCGATGCGAGCGCTCGAACAGCGCGAAGGCCGCGAGCGCATCGCGATCGTGGCGTTGACCGCAAATGCCTCGAACGCGGACCGCGCCACGTGCGAGGCAGCCGGCATGGACGACTTCCTGAGCAAGCCGTTCCACTTCAGCGACCTGCACCGGGTGCTCGCGCGCTGGGCACCGGCCCCCGTGCTTCCGTCGCCGGAACCAACACCGACGCGTACCCTGCTCGATGACGCGGTGGTCGACCGGTTGCGCAGGATGAGCGGCGGAGACGGCGCCAACCTCCTCGATCGGCTCGTCGTGCTGTACGCAGCGAGCACGCCGGGGCAGGTCGACGCACTCGCGGCGGCGGTCGCGCGCGACGACGCGCACGGCGCCGCCCGCTTGGCCCACGCCCTACGCGGCACGAGCGCGAACCTCGGGGCGGTGGCGCTGGCCTCGTTGCTCGCCGACATCGAACACCACGCAACTGTCGGCGCCTTGCCCGAGGTCGCCGTTCGGCTCTCCTCGGTCGCCGCGGTCCACCGCGAGACGCTCGTCGCGTTTCAGGCCGCGGCGGCCCGCGTGCCCACGCAGGTGGATCGATGATGCCACCGCGCGGGAGTCCGCACCACGAAGCCCGCCCTTGGCGTGTCCTCGTGGTCGACGACGAGGAGCTCAATCGCTGCCTGATCGCGGCGATCCTCGGCCAGCGGGGCTACGAGATCGTTCACGCATGTGATGGAGCGCAGGCGCTAGCGCTCGTCGCGCACGGTGACATCGACCTCGTGCTGCTAGACGTCATGATGCCGGGCGTCGATGGTATCGAGGTGTGTCGACGGATCCGGCAGGACCACCTCCTTCTGCCCATCGTGCTGATCAGCGCAGTCTCCGATGCCAAGTCGCGCACGCTAGGGAAGGAGGCCGGCGCCGACGACTTCCTCGGCAAGCCGATCCATGACGCCGAGCTAGTGGCACGGACGCGCAACCTCTTGCTGATCCGGGAGTACTACGCGGTCGGTGAACGCCTGCGCTGCGACGCCGAGATCGAGGCTCATCGCTGGCGGTTCATCGCCGACGTCGCGACGGCTGTCACCGGGTGCATTGGCTACGACGCGGTGATCGCGGCGCTGGCGGAGCAGCTCGGTCTCGAGTTCGCGATCCAGAGCGCGATGTACGCCGAGCTCACCCCTACTGGCTTCGCGCCATGCGCCATCCGTCCCGTCCGCGAGCTGCCGGCGCGGATTCCGTGGCCCAGTGAGATGGAGCCCGGCATGACGGTCGCGTGTCTACACGCTGGTCAGGGCGACAGCATGGCCGCGATCCTCGGGCTCGCCAATGTAGTGGCACTGCCGGTGTTCGATCGCGGTGCCGTGGTGGGGGTGGTGTTCCTGGCGCGACCCGCGATCTTCGACGGCCACGAGCTGGCGACTCTGCGGGCGCTTGCGCCGCACGTCGGCAACGGCATCGTCAACGTGCGTTCCCACCTCGCGGCGGTCGCCGAGCTTCTCTCGACGGAGAACGAACGCAAGCGCACGCAGGCGGCGCTCCGGCTATCCGAGGAGCGCCATCGCCTGTTGTTCGAGGGCAGCCCCCTACCGATCTGGGTCGTCGATCTTCAAACGGATCGCGTCGTCGCCGTCAACTCCGCGTTCGTGCGCCTCTGTCGGTTCGACCGCGAGGCGCTCGAAAGCATGACGACGCCGGACTTGTTCATGCTCGGTCCATCCCCCGGGGACCGCGGCGTCGCACGACTGCAGTGTCGTGACGGCACGGTCGCCGAGCTCCAGGTGACGTCGCACACGATGATGCTCGACGACGTCCAGGTCGCTGTCGCCGTCGGGGTCGACGTCACCCAGTCGCGGCGCGTCGAAGAACAGCTTCGCCAATCACAGAAGATGGATGCGATCGGTCAGCTCGCCGGTGGCGTCGCCCACGACTTCAACAACATCCTCGCAGCGATCCTCGCCAACGCAGAGCTGGCCCTCGATGAGCTCGGCGCGCACTCATCCGTGTCTGCAGAGCTCAACGAGATCATCGGTGCTTCGCGGTTCGGTGCGGATGTCACGCGCCAGCTGCTCGCGTTCAGCCGCAAGCAGCGCCGGCCGCCGCATGTATTCGAGCTCGATGACTGCGTCGCCCGATTCAACAAGCTCGTCGTCCGGCTGGTCGGAGCGAACGTGCGGGTCGTCTCGCGGCTCGTTGGAGGTGGACCGATCAACGCCGATCCCTCACAGCTCGAGCAGCTGATCATGAACCTCGTCGTCAACGCCCGCGACGCGATGCCCGGCGGCGGCGAGCTCACGATCGAGACCGACGTCGCCGATGTGGATCTCCAGCTTGCGGGTCAGCTCGGGGTCGCCCCCGGGCGGTTCGTGACCCTCGCGATTTCGGACACCGGGTGCGGGATCGATCCCGCGGTGGTCGACCGCATCTTCGAACCGTTCTTCACCACCAAGGAGGTTGGAAAAGGGACCGGACTTGGGTTGGCCATGGTGTTCGGCATCGTGCGCGAGACGGCGGGGGCGATCAGCGTGAAGTCCGAAGTCGGTCGGGGATCGACCTTCCGGGTCTACTTTCCCTATTCGGATAGCGTCCCCGAGCACATCATCGATCTCCAGAGCTCGCCGACGGCGCGCCTCGGCGGCTCCGAGACCATCTTGCTCGTCGAGGACAACAACCCACTTCGGTCCGCGATGAGCCGCCAGCTCAGATCATGGGGATACCGGTTGATCGAGGCTCGCGACGGGGCCCACGCGGTCGACGTGCTCGACGCCTGTGCAGACCAGATCGACCTCGTGATCACGGACCTCGTCATGCCAGGGCTTGATGGTCGCGCGCTCGCCGAGCACATCACGACGAACCGCCTCGCGGTCAAGGTGCTGTTCATGTCGGGCTATGCGGATCATGCGGCAGTGACGAAGTCCGCCGATCGGCCCGAGTTGTTCCTCGAGAAGCCGTTCACCAGCGGTCGGCTGTCCCAGATGATCGCGAGGGCGCTGACACGCGGGGTGGCCAAGCCAGACGGATCTCCGCCGGCCGCACGGGCTGGGGCGGCAGGTTAGGTGCGCTGCAGGGCCGCACGGATGGGTCAAGAGCGCCCACTCGCCCCCCTCCTGCGGGCCTGACAACGCGGACCGGGTGGCACGAACCCTGCTGCTCTGACGCCGATGCGAACTCGATTGCTCTTCCTCACGACCGCGGCCCTTCTGACGGGCGGGTGTGTCGGTTCCGGTCAGGCTGGCTACAGCGCAACCGCGCAGGTCACGACTCCCGACCTGATCTACATCGACTCCGACGTCCAGGTCATCGCCGACTACGACGAGCCGATCTTCTACAGCGGCAACTACTACTGGCGATACGACGGCGGGGCCTGGTAC
>JAYVLW010000058.1:0-38862 GCA_043759315.1 Myxococcales bacterium | reverse complement strand
GCCGTCCACCCGGGCCGCTCCGTCACCAGCTTCGTCACCGGCAGCGAGCGCCTCTACCGGTTCGTCGACGACAACCCGACGATCGAGTTTCATGGCTGTGACCGCACCAACGACACGGCGCTGATCCGCAAGAACGACCGTGTCACGGCGATCAACTCGGCGCTCGAGGTCGATCTCAGCGGCCAGGTCTGCGCCGACTCGATCGGCCACTCGATCTACTCCGGCATCGGCGGCCAGATGGACTTCCTGCGCGGCGCGGCGCTGTCGCGTGGCGGCAAGCCGATCATCGCGATCCCGTCGACCGCTGCCGGCGGCAAGGTCTCCCGCATCGCGACCCAGCTCAAGGCCGGCGCCGGCGTCGTCACCACGCGCGGTCACGTGCACTGGGTGGTCACCGAGTACGGCGCACGCAATCTGCACGGCCTCACGTTGCGCGAGCGCGGCGAGGCGCTGATCTCGATCGCGCACCCCGACGCGCGAGGAGAGCTGCAGCGCGCGCTCACCGAGTTGCGGCACTACGCGATGTCGTGACCGCTCGGAGTCCCGCGTTCGCGCTGTCACGAACCTCTCGAGAGCTGCTCGCCAGGGCGGCCTCGAATCTGCGCTTCGCCTCCGCGAGGTCACCCCGCTCGAACAGGATCCATCCGAGCATCGCGCTCACCTCGGGACCGCGTGGGGATGATGCGTACGCCGCCAGAAACGCCGTGAAGACGTGCCGAGCAGCTCCGACATCACCGGCGCGCGCGAGGGCCACACCACGCCAGTAGGCCGCGTCTTCGATCATTCGCGGGTCCGCCGTGACCACGCTCGCGCGCTCGAAGGCTGTTGCCGCCGTCGCGAATTCGCCGGCGCGGAGCGCGGCCCAGCCCTCGTCGAATGCCTGCTGCACCATGCTCCGCGGCGCGGGAGCGGGGGCCGGCGAGGGCGCGGGCGTCATGTCCGTTGCCGACACACCTTCGGCGGGCGAGGGCGCGGGCGACGGAAGTGGTTCTGCGGCCGCGGGTCGCACTGGACGTGGCCGCGGCGGCGCCACCGGCGTCTCGGTGGGGATCGGAGCGGGCACGGCCTCGGGAGGCGCGCTCGAGACCACGGCCACGACCGCAGCGTCGACCGGAGCGAGTGGGCGGTCGGCGATGCCCGCGAGCTCGCCGGTGTCACGCCAGGTCTCGCCCGGCTGCAGGCGCCGCTCGAACGACGCGACCTTGACGGTTGCGACCCCGCGGATCGCGCGCACCGAAACCAACCGATCATTCACGGCGGTGATGTCGAAGGCGGCATCCGCAGCTTCCACTTCGCCGTCGCTCGTGACCACGCGAAACCTCTCGGTGCGATCGAGCGGACCGACGGTGATCGTCATCGAACCATCGACGAGCCGCACGATCTCGTCGGGGGCCGACGAGACGAGCAGATGGCGGGTCGTGCCGTGGTCGAGGATGATGGCCCGCGCATCGTGAGGGGCGCCGACCGGATCGCCGGTCGAGGACGATCGCCAGGCCACGACCACCACGACGGCGGCCGCCGCCAGCAACGCCGGAACCAGCCAAGGCCACCGCGCGCCGCGCGCCGCGATCTGAGCGGCGGGCTGAACATTCGACAGCAGCGTGGTCCGGATCTCCTCGCGCCGGGTCCACGCCGACGGCTCCAGGCGGCCGCCGAGCGCGGCGAGATCGGCGATCTCGCGGCACTGTGCCGTGCAGCTGGGACAGGTCGAGATGTGGGTGTGAAGATCGAGGTCGGCTTCACTCGGCTGACCACCGAGCGTCGACCAGTACATGCGCTCGACGTCGGCGGGTGAGGGGCATGACTCGGTGGTCCTCACGATTGCGATCCTTCCAGGCGCTCGCGGATGAACGCACGCGCTTCGTGCAGCCGCTTCCAGATCGCGCCTTCACGCACGTCGAGAAGCCGGGCCGCCTCGATTCCTGACAGACCTTCGAGATAGATCATGACGAATGCCTCGCGCAGTTTGGGCGACAGCGCGTCGATGGCGTCGCGAAGCCGAGCGGCACGCTCGCGCTCGAGCAGCTCGCCGGCGGGGTCCGCGGATCTCGCGACCGGTTGGGTGCGCGCAGCCTCCACGAGTCGACGCCTCCGCATCTCCGTACGCACGTGGTGCCGCGCCGTGTTGTTGGCGATCCCGATCAACCAAGTCCGCACCGTGGAGCGCGCGTCGTAGCCGCGCGACGCACGAGGCACCGCCTCGAACGTCGTCTGGACCAGATCGTCGAGGTCGCGCTCGTCGGTTCCGGACAGGCGAGAGAGAAACCGCCGAACCCCGGTCGCGTGGCGGTCGTAGAGCGCGCCGAGGGCGGCTTTTTCCCCCGTTGCGCAGGCCGCGACGAGCGCCTCGTCCGACATCTCGCCGGGCGTGCCATCGACGCGGTGAAGAGGAACGACACCCACTACAACGCTCCGTAGGCGAGGCCGACCCCGAACCAGAACTGCAGCTTTGGCGACGCGGGCAGGATATCCAGCTCGGCCGCATCGCCGAGCGCCTGTCGGGCGAACGGAGCGAGCAACCCGGCCACATCCGCTCGCAGCGACCACTGGCCCCGGAGCCGAGCGCTCGCGCTGCCCCCGACGACCCCGTGGATCGCGCTCGTCTGCTCGGTCTCCTTCTGCGGGATGACCTCCATCGGATCGAGGTCGCGCGTGGCGGTCACGCCTAGCTGCCCGAGGCCCGCAAACGGCATCACCGAGAGTGGTCCCACACCGAACGGAACGCCCACGGTCACGGAGACGTCGATCCCGGTGCGGTGGGTGTCGTAGGTCGCGGTGGCCCCGGTCTGGTGCGTGTCGTAGGCGTAGCGGAGGATCCCGCCGATACAGACGCGGCCGACCCGGATGCAGCCTTGCGCCCGCGCGGCCGTCCACACGGAGCGATCGTTGCTGACGCCGGCGTCGATCCCGACGACCAGCGTGTAGCTGGCGCCCGGTGCGGAGGACGTCGCGGCCTGGGTGACGGCCGGAGTCGACACATCGTCGATCGGGATCATCGAACGTGACGCCAGTAACGGCGATACCAGATCGCGTCGCGCCCAGGACTCGATCGTCGTGGCCGCGGCGATCGTGTCCTCGGTCAGCCGCTCGGCGCGCCGGCCATCAGGATCAACGATCCACACCATGATGCGCCCACCTCCCGTGGCCACGCTCGCGGTGACATGGGAACAGCCCTCGGGTTGGAACGCCTGGACCTCGGCGGCGGTATCGACCACCACGACCCCGCGCTCGCGAAGCAGACGAGCCACCGCTTCCACGACCGCGGGTTCACCCGTCACGCGAGCACTCGGCGGGCACTCCGCTGCCGCGGTCCCCACCAACCCGAGCACCAGCGCTGCGATGCGGACCGTCATCACCACGACCGAGGGTACTCCGTGCTGTTGCGGCTGCGGCATCTCACGACCGTTGGTGCCCGGCTGGCCGCGAACCTTACCGGCGATCGTGCCGGCGCAATGTGCCGTGGTTTCGGAGATCTACGCTACTCGTCCTCCTGTTTTCGCGCCTTGACGTCTTTGACCTTGAGGATCGCACCTGTCTCCGCGTCGATCTCCACCTTGGTCAGCCGGTCCGATGTCTCGGGCACTCCGCGTGGCCGGATCTTGATGCTCCAGGTCGGCGGCTTGTCCTTCTTCGTCTTCAACTTCTCGTTGACGATCGTTCCGGGCACCCGACCCAGCGCGACCTTGCGGGCGGCGATGATCGAGACATGCGGCTTGTAGGTGTCGGCGACCGCATCGCGTGACGCGGCGATGGATGGGACGCCGCCGACGAGCAGCAGCGAAAGGACGAGTGAACGCGACATCATGACCTCCACGTGAAGAACCTGGCCTAGCGACTCAGAACACGACGATTCCTTCGACCCCGAAGCGACCGTCGTTCTTGCCGAAGTCGTCCTCGTAGATCTCGTAGTCGGCGAGCACCCGGAACTTGGCCTTGGGCTCCCCGTAGTACCCGCCGATCGTGTAGCGGGTGAACCCTTCCGCGTCCGAGGCGTCGTAGCGCACCGCCGGCCCGACGTGCCACGGCGTCTTGCCGGCCAGCGTGATCAAGAAGGCCGAGCTCTGCTCGGACGATCCGCCGGCCGGCTTGTCCCAGCTCGTCCCGTACTCGACCGCCAAGAAGCCGTAGCGATGGTCGATCTCGAGATCACCCGCGATCCGCTTGAACGAGAACGTCGACGCGGGCACCAGCGGCGGTCCCGGATCCTCCGGCTCGAACTGGTCGCCGATCGCACCCGAGACCCCCGCGTGGATGACAAGCCCGAGCGACTCGCTCTTGTAGCGAATCCCGATCCGGCCCCACAGGTTCTTGCGGTGCGTGTCGTCCTGCTGGACGCCGAAACCTGCACCGTTGACCAGCGCGATCGCGTTCTCCAGGCGCAGCCCCGGCGCGAGCTTCAGCTTGCCGACGAGGCCGATGCCGATATCGCGGTGCGTGACACCGCGCGCCAGACCTTCCGACAACTCGCTGCGGCGCAGGAAGTACTGACGGGTGGAGGACAGCCAGTTCTCGTAGCCGAACGGAACCTTCTGCTGACCGATCCGGATCTCGTGACCCGGGACCAGGTGGCGCAGCGAGATGTAGCCATCGCGCAACACGCCCTCGACGGTCGGCGATCGCGGATCGATCTCGATCGTGTAGCCGACGTAGTGATTGACGCGCCCCCGAAACCGCACCGTGGCCTTGCTCAGCCGGAACGTGGCCGGGTCCTTTGTCCCGTCGCCGCTCCGCTCGACGCGCATCTTGTAGACCATGTTCAGGTACCCCGACACCTGGACGAGTCCCGGCTTCCCCTTCTTCTTCTTCTTCCCCTTCTTCTGGCCGGACTTGTTCTGCTTGATCAGCGTCTCGTCCTCCGGAACGGGCGATGCCACGGCGTCATCAGGAGGCGACGGCGCCTCGGTCGGCGGCTCCACCGGTGATGGATCGGTAGCGGGCGCGTCGGCAGGAGCGGGAGTCTCGTCTGCCAGCGCGGGCGACGCAGCAAGCGTGGCGAGCACGAGCGGGAGGATTCGAAGACGCATGGTCACCTCGTTGCGGATGGGGTGCGGTAGTGCAGCGTGATGTCGGCCGAGTCGCGCAGCATGTCGATCTCGTTGACGTCGACCCGCAGCACGTCGAGACCGGTGCGGTCACGGAGATCCGCCAGCAAGTCATCCCGCCGGTCGGGACGCAGCAATTCGAGCCGGTCGTACTTCACCGGCGTCGACGAGCAACGACGCGACTCGCCGGATAGCTCGATCACGGTGACGAGAGCGCAGATCGCGACGTTGACGAGGAGCAGCTCGCTGAGGCTGATCTTCTTGTTCGCGACGGCGTTGACGATCGCGAGACCCAGCACGATGAACAGGTAGGTCAGGTCGCGCGTTCGGATCGCCTCGGTGCGGTAGCGGAGGATGCCGAAGATGCCGAACAGGCCGAGGGCGAAGCCCATGTCCATGGGCGTCTTCCGGAGCAGCGCGCACAACGAGAACGTGATCACGTTGAGCACGTAGAACGTGAACACCATCTCGCGGTTGCGGTACCGCCGGTAGTAGACCCAGACGATGATGATCGACGCGATGAGAAGATCGAGTCCGAGGCGGACACACAGCTTCGTGAAGTCCTCGGGGTCGAACAACGTGTCGGTGCCGAACAGGTAGTTCACGCGTGCGCAATCCTTTCGACCGATCGCAGGGAGGACCGAAACCGGTTGAGCCGCATCCCAGGGCGACCCGCGAGCGCCGTGATGTACTTGCTGATCGAGATCGGCCTCAGGGCTGTCTCGCGGAGCGCGTCCATGATCGGGGTCGTGGTGGTGCGGGAGGGCTGCTTGACTTCAACGATGGCGACGGCACCGATCGCTGTCCGAGGATCGCCATCGATGGTGAGGCCCAGGTCGATGGTCACTCGCTCGTCCGACGCGATCCCCACCAGCATGATCCGTCGGTAGTCGATCTCGACCGTGGGAACCAGGCTCAGGCTGAATGCGCAGCGCTGCGCGAGGAAGTCGTGCATCGATGGATCGAGCGTGCGGGTCCCGTATCCGATCTGGAAGCGCGCCTTGTCGGTCACCAGGTCGTTCTTGCGCGACTTGACCTCCAGGAACGCGACGTTCCGATCGGCGTACGATCGGATGCGGATCTTCTGGCGCAGCCGCTTCCCTCGTCGGTGATCCTCGAAGCACTGGAGATCCGGTGTGTCGAAGTAGAGGTTCGCGTAGTGCGCGAGATACTCGTCACCGGCCGGGACCACCGCGTACGTCGCCGCCACTCGATCCAGCAGCGGCACGATCGCGCTCGGAGCCAGCAGGAACTTCTGGTCACATCGACGAAGCAACGCCCGGCGCTCGAGTAGCGCCGGCGTCGCGCGCACGCACGTGGCGAGCACACCCGTCACGGCATCGGACAAATCGGGAGTCACGCGCGGTGGGTGCCCGCACTCTTCGGTTCCTTACGCAGGATCGACACCGACGCGGATCCTCGTCGTCACCGGGCGCTGTGGCGGCTGGCACGAGCACCGTTCTCCACGCGCTGTGGGGCTTTCCATCGCTGTAGCAACATCCGACAGTCGAGCTGGTGAGATTCCGCGCACCTGCGCGAGCATGCCGGGTGCAGCTGACCGGAGCGACGATGGCCGAACGCGGTCGGCGGTGTTTGCCGGCGCGGGCAGCGATACGGAAGGCAAGGGCGCCCTCCAGCTCCTGGGGCGCCTCCCGGACGGCCGCTACGCCGTGGTGTTCGTCATCGTCACCAACCCAGCCGACGTCACGCCCGGCACCCGGTCGATCGATCTGGTGAACGTCGCGGCCCTGATGACGTTCTACGACCCCGTCACCGACACGACCCGTGGCGGCGGCCTTCTCCTGCCTGGCTCGCTGACGCTGACCTCGGCCGGCACGACCGCCGGGGCTCCCATCGTCGGATCCATCACCGGCACGGTGATCGAGCTGTAGTCTCGTCCACGGAGCTATGGCACCGCCGGAAGGCTCGCCTGCACCGCCCGCTCCAGATCTTCCTGCGTGAAGGGTTTGGCGACGAGCTGGATCTGGATGCCGGTGGCGAGCGCACGGACGCGGTCTCCCGAGGTGTCGCCGCTGGTCAAGACGATGCCCAGCCGTCCGCCGTCCGCGCGCTTGCGCACCGCCTCGATCAGGGTCGGGCCGTCCATCCCCGGCATCCGCGAATCGGTCACGAGCACGTCGAACTGGCCCCGGTCGAGCTTGGCGAGGGCGTCGATGCCGTTGCCGGCGGTCTCGACGTGGTGTCCGTTCTTCTCGAACAGGCGGGCCACCAGCCGCAGCAGCGTTGGCTCGTCGTCCACGAGGAGGATCCTCAGCGCGTGTCCGATCGGCGTGGCGATCTTCGTTGCCTCGTGCGCGATGGCCGCGGCCCCGCGGGGCACCGTGATCCGGAACACGCAACCGACCTCCGATGGCACGAGCACGAGATCGCCGCCCGCGCGCCGGATCAGCGTTCGCGATAGCGAGAGTCCGATTCCCGTGCCCGTGGCCTTGGAAGTCTCGAACGGCTGGAACAGCTTCTCGCGCATGCGCGGCGCAACTCCCGGGCCGTCGTCGATCACCGAGACCTCGACCTGATCGTCGACCGAACGCGCGACGATCCGGATCGTGCCGTGGCCGTGAAAGTGCTCGTAGAGCGCTTGCTCGGCGTTGACGACGAGGTTCAGCAGCACCTGCTGGTACTCGTTCGCGCCGATCGCCGCTCGAAGGTTCGGCTCGAGATCGAGCGCCGTCACGATCCCCGCGGTCTTGAGCCGGTACCCGTGCAGCTGGAGCACGCGCGTGGTCAGCTCGCGGACGTCGCAGGACTCGATCGGCGCGCCGTCGGTGGGGCTCGGTTCGCCGCGGGTCAGCTGCAGCAGTCCGCGAGTGATCGCCCCGATCCGCATCGCCTCGCTATGGATCATGGAGACCCGCTCGCGGACCCCATCGCTGACCGCCTCGCTCTCGATCGCCTCCGCGAGCGCCGCGACGATCGCCGCCGGGTTGTTGATCTCGTGCGCGACCCCGCTCGCGAGCTCGCCGAGCGTGGCGAGCCGCTCGGTCGCCTGCACCCACTGCTCGGCGCGGCGCTGCTCGCTGACGTCACGCAACACGAACAGGACCGCGCCCTGGAGCTCCGCCGCGCAGACCGCCGTGGTGGCGACGTTGCGCGGCGGCTCGGTCGCGAGCACGCCCTCCCACGACGCGGTGGTGCCGCTGCGAGCGGTCGCTGCTCCGTGCGCGGCAGCTTCGCGATCAGCTTCGGCGAACGCGGCAACGAGTGCGTCCACGTCTCGCGGCGGGTGCCCCTGGAACCACTGCGACAGCTGACCGTTGTCATCGCGCAAGGTGCCGGCGCTGTCCGCGGTGGCGATCGCATCGGGGACGGCGTCCATCACGCTGCGCAGGCGTCTCTCGGCCTCGCGGCTATCGCGGAGGCTCACCTCCAGCTCCTGGGTGCGGGACGCCACGTCCGCGCGCAGGCGTCCCGCGTAGGCATCGTCTTCCCGGAGCGCGCGTACGAGCCGGACCGCGAGCGCGACACCTCCAACGAGGATGCCGACGCTGGCGACGCCTGATGTGTCCCTGCGCGCGAGCCACGCCAGAAGGACGAGCGCCAGGATGACGACACCGACCGAGACCTCGCGAGGCGTGGTCAGCGTCGCCCGGGCCTCCGCCTCGGGGTGCGGCTGGACTCGGACGCGCGCTGCCGCGAGCGCGATGATGATGAACGCGAGCGACCAGCTGAGGTCGACCCAGCGGCCGGAGACGTACCCGCCGCCGACGCCCATCTGTGTCGTCGCGTACCAGACGTCAGCGGCACCCAGGATGAGCTGTGCGCCGAGGAACATCACCCGTTCGGGTCGCGCACGCTCGCGCCGCAACAGGAGCACGATGCCGAGCCAGCCGGTGACCACGGCAGAGCTCGCCCACGACGCGGCGAACAGGCGACCAGCCACGCTGGCGTCGCTGTTCAACGCCGGGTGGATCACCTCGACCCAGAGAATCGCGGTGGCGGCGATTCCGACGACGATCACGTCGAGCCAGAACCCGTCGTCACGCGGGCTCTGCTTCGAGCCCCGGAGGAACGAGACGACGGCAAGCAGGTAGCACGCCGACGACACCAGGTACCCGAGGTCGGCCACGCTTGGATAGGTGGGCACGACTCCGAGCTCGACGTCGTAGAAGTCCCAGATCAGCTGGGCGATGAACCACGCGGCGGTCCCGAGAAACGCCCAGCGCCAGGCACGCCCGTGGTTGTCCGCGCGGGTCCTCCGCCAGGCCCACCCGGTCACGATCACCGCGAACAGCGAGCTGACAGTCCAGCCCATGTCCGACCACAGCGCGAGGGACCGCGGATCTGACAGGAGCGCCGTGCCCGAGCTGATGATGATCGCCAGCGCGGCGCCGACGAAGCTCACGCGGATGACGTTGGTCCGCACCACGACGAGACGCTAGCCCGCGGAGCAGGTCTGCTCAAGCGTCCGCGAGGAGGCAAAGCGAGACGTGCGGATCCTGACCGCGGCGGCGCCGATGTCGTCGACGCTCGAGATCACGGCTCGGGGCGAGTGACGACGTTCGTGGGTTCGTCGTCCTGTTCCGGGGCCAGCGCGTCTACGTCGGGTTCGGTCGGCAGATCGGAGGAGAAGCCCGGGGTGGGGGGGCTGACCCGCGGCGGCCCCATCCCCGGCAGGGTCTCGGGCACACCTCTCGGCGGCGGACCGTTCGGGGGCTCCTCGACGGGAGCCGGCAGTAGCGGCATCGTGTACAGGTCCGAGAGCGGCGGCTCCGGTGGATCGAGCGGGATCGCGTGCGACCGCGAGAACCTGATCGAGACGCCGGCAGGTGCAGGCGGTGGCGGTGGTGGTGGTGCGACATCGTCGACGAGATCGTCGAACAGCTCGGCGGCGAGCCTCGCGACGCCCGTCGGCGTTGGCGCCTTCGCGCGCACGGGGACTGGCTCCACGTCCTCCGGCTCCGGCGGTGCCGCGTCGAGCGGAGCTATCGGCGGTGCGTAGGACGGCGATGGCTTCGCACGCTTCTCCGCCGGAATTCCCGTGGCGCGCATGGCGTCGGCGACGTAGCTGTCGATCAGGTCGTCGAGGTCGTCGCTGCCGGCCACCGACCAAGGATACCAAGCCCGCGACCGGGAATCCGAGTCTTCCCCGACGTCGTGGACGTCCGGGCGGTGGTGCGCCGCTATCGGCCGAGGGGAACGCCAAACGCGATCACGCACCCGAGATCGGTCCCACCCGCCGGCCGCGGCGCGGCGATCAGACGAGCGCCCAGCTCCAGTCCGAACAGGATCCGGTGCGGGGCGTGCTCCCCGATGTCGTCGAGCATGCGGAAGCCCAGGCCGACGGAGAGATCGGGACGATCGATCGTGTCGTGATCGCGCACGAGGTGCTGCAGCCCGATCCCGGCCTGCGCGACCAGGTCGAGGGTCATTGTCGTGCTCACGCGGATCCTGCCCACCTGGTACTGCGCCGAAGCGCCGAGCCGGTTCGCGACCGTGCTCGGCATCTCCTGGTTCTCGTCGCCGAGCCTCGACAGCGAGTAGTCCACGGAGACCTCGAATCGATCGAAGGTGCGCGTCACCATGGGCTGGAGCAGCATTCCCGTCCCCGTCACGCCGCGGACCTGCATCCAGATCACGCCGGTCGCGGGCGTCAGCGTCCAGCGATCGGAGAGCGGCGGGCGAGGGCGGGGCACCACGACGACCGCCGGCGTGATCGCGACGATCTGGGGCGGAGGCGGCGGCGGAGGCGGTGGCGGATCTCCGACGAGCAGCACGTCGGCATGCGCCGCCGAAGCCGTCATCAGAGCGAACGCGAGGAAGCGCAGGGTCCACATGGTCATCGTCCAAACGTGAAGCCGAACACGTAGAGGAGCGTGAGGTCGTGTCGTCGTGTTCCGCGGCAATCGGCGCACACACTCCGTGCGAGTTGATCGTCCGGAGCGTTCGCGATCAGGACGCGGAGGCCGAAGTTCGCGCCGAACAGCACGCGGCCGAACGACAGCTCGGGCGCGATCCCCAGCCCGAGCATCACATCGTTGCGCCCGAGCGCGAGTCCGGGGGCGTCGATCCGCTGGCGACCGATGCCGCCCTCGAGGTAGATCCGGTAGGCGCCACCTGGACGGCCTTCCCGGGGACGGGTCGTCATCTCGAGGGCGCTCCAGCGGAGTGCGATGCCTCCGCGGAGGAACGAGCCGCTCTCGGGGCGGTCGTCGGGTGCTTTTGGGTTGGACCACAGGGCGGTGTCCACCTCGGCCGCGAGTCGCCAGCGCCGGACGCGAAACCCGACGTCGAAATGGCCGCCCGGGGCGAGGACGCCCGGGGCATCGCCGACGGCGCTCGAGCCGAGCGCGAAGTTCGCGGTCGCGGTGATCGAGCCACGCTCGTCGTCCGAGGCCGCGGCAGGCGCGACGACCCCGGCCAGGACAAGCGCGGCGACGACGGGACTGGAGCGCATCGGTCCCTGGTGAAACGCAGGGCCCGCCGGGGCGATCTATTCTGCTCCGGATCGGCCTCGGTGGTGCCTCGTCACAGCACGCCGACGGCCAGCGCCACGACCGTGATGTTGTCGTGGCCGCCCAGCTCGTTCGCGCGCTCGACGAGCTCGGCGACAGCACGCGAGAGATCTGGTGTGCCCCGGACGATCTCGAGCATCTCCTGAT
The DNA here is from genome assembly GCA_043759315.1 of Myxococcales bacterium. Classification (GTDB taxonomy): domain Bacteria; phylum Myxococcota_A; class Polyangia; order Haliangiales; family Haliangiaceae; genus JABFXX01. Next base: position 27,200 of record JAYVLW010000058.1, on the reverse strand, counting down.
CGGAGAGGTGACCCGAGAGTCCGTCGCTGCAGAGCAGAAATACGTCGCCCTCCCACAACTCGTGCGACTGGACGTCGACCTCGACGTCGTCGGCCAGCCCGAGTGCGCGCGTGATGACATTCTTGTGCGGAAAGTTGGCTTCTTCCGCGGGGGTCATCTCCGGGTACAGCTCCTTGAACTGCTCGAGCAGGGAGTGGTCGCGCGTGAGCCGCTCGATCTCCGTATCGCCGATGCGGTACGCGCGTGAATCGCCGACGTGGGCGATACAGATCTGGTTCTCGACGATCGCAGCGGCCACGAGGGTCGTGCCCATGCCCTTGCGGCCCCGATCACTGTTCGCCATGTCGAAGATCGCCTTGTTCGCGACCTTGAAGCCGCAGACCAGCCGGTTCTCCAACGCGCTCAACGCGGGCTCGCGTTCGAACGGCCACGTCACCTCGGGTTTGACATAGGTCTGGTGATAGAACGTGGCGACCTCCGTGGTCGCCAGTCCCGACGCCACCTCGCCGGCGGCGTGACCGCCCATCCCGTCCGCCACGAGGACGAGGCAATCCGCTTCCAGGATGCCGAAACAGTCCTCGTTGTGCGAGCGCCGCATTCCGACGTCAGTCCTGGCCACGTATCGAATGGTCATCGCGGTGCGGGAGAGCGGGGGGCCAGCGTACCCGGCCTTGACCTCCGAGACAGGCCGGGCGGCGTTGATCTGCGCCGCGCGCAACACCTGGTGCGGGAACCTGTCATGGGGGTACGGGTGCGGGCGTCCCTGCAGCGGCGGCGGCCTCGGCCTGTTCGCGCTTGCGCTTGAGCTCCTTCTCCCGCTTCCGGATCTTCACGCGCTCGATCGCCTCGCGCTCGTAGTCGAACTCCGGCGGATCCGGCTGCTTCGCGTCGTGGATGCGCACCACCATCGACTCCGCGACCGGGACCTCGAGCTCGTTCCACCCGACCGGCATCGTGGGTTCGGTCCAGTCGTAGACCCACCTCGCATCGCGCGGCGCCAGGTTAACGCAGCCATGGCTCTTCGCCGTGCCGAACTGGTCGTGCCAGTACGCCGCGTGGAAGTACAGGCCGCTGCGGAAGCGCGTCGCCCACGGAACCTCGGAGACCTCGTAGTGGGAGGCCTCGCGCTCCTCGGCGGCCATCTTCGTGACGGCCGTCTTCGAGCGGATCCGGTAGACCGCTGGCGGCGTGTCGGTCTTGCGCAGGCCCGACGAGAACAGCGTCGCGAACACGGGCGTGTCGCCCTCGTACGCGACCATCACCTGCTCGTCGCGATCCAGATCGATCCACTTGGTGTGCGCGGCGTTGACGGCGGGCCGCGGCTGTTTGCGGGCGATCCGGACACTCGTGCGCTCGAGCCATTTGCCGTCGCCAACGCGCACGAAGCCAGCCACCTCCTCGAGCACCGGCACGATCTCGCGATGCGCGAAGGTCCCGGCCTCCGCGGCCTTCTTGTCTGCTGCGGCGCGCGCGGTCGCCGTCTTGCGGTTCGCCGCGATCACCCACGCGAACGGCCACGCCGGCGGTGGAGACGTGATCAGGTCGACGCCCGCGAACGTCGACGGCCAGTGCTTGTAGAGATCCGACGCCGCGACCAGGCCGACGCTCGTGGCGACGTACGTCTCGCCGTCGATGTCGACGGTCTTCTCCTTCGTGACCATGTACGTCGACCGAGCCTTGGGCTCGGGACGCGCGATCCCCGCGCGCACGTCGTCCTCGGTGGCGTAGCGCTTCGCCCCGGTCTTGATGCCGTAGTAGTCCTGCGGCAACAGCTTCCCGACGGGGACCTCCGGCTGGACGATCGCACCGGGCGGCAACGTGCTCGGTTTCGCGTAGCGCGCGCACAACCATCCTCTCGGCACGGCAGCGAGCCACACCTTGCATTGCTTGTCTCCGGCGACGCTCTCTCCCACCGGGAGTCGCGTCGCGACGATGATCTTGCCGAGCGGTTCTGACGTCAGGTCCGGTGCCGCGTACACGTGCGCCGAGCTGTGCAGGACGAACGAGGTCGTCGTCGCCGGCCAGGCGAGCCGCTCGAGGGTTGCCGCATTCGGCGCCTGCGGAGCCGCCGGCACCGGCGTCGGCACGGGCGGCGCCGGGACCGGGGCCGGTGGCACCACCGCAGTTCCCGCATCTTCGCCGCTCGGCACGGGCGCGACGGCATGTGGTTGCGTTGCGAGATCGAGATCGCGCGGTGGCAGAGCGCTCCTCTGATCGCTGGCCGCACAGGCCGCGAGCGCGAGGAGCCCGGCGAGAACGAGACGAGTCACGCTCGGAGTCTGGCACATCACGGCGAGCTCCGGCCACGACCACCCTCGTGCGATGGCCGTCGGTTGCCAGACGCCGACGAGCAACGCCGTGGCATCCTGAGTGCGTGAACCCAGGTCCCCTCGTCGCGTTAGTGGCGGTCACCGCGTGTACGTCCGACACCACCGTGGTTCCGCTCGCCAAGCTGCAGGCGAGCTTCTACCTCCTGCCATCGTCGGGGCCGGCGACCGGCAACCACGCGGTGGGCCTGAACGTGGCGCCGGGAGCCGAAGGTGACCCTTGCCCCGTACTTCCTGGCGGCAGCACCATCACCCTCGATGGCACTCCGGGCGACGTGGACCTCGGCGGCGCGGAGAGCCCGCACGGCACGGTGAACTGCTACGGGCCCAGCGCGATCTGGCCCAACCCGCCGGCCAGGAGCGGACCGTCGACGATCGTGATCGACGATGGCGATACGACCTGGACCTTCATCATCGATCAGCCGTTCGCGAGGCGCAGCTTCAGCCTCGTGACCCCGCAAGGCGGAACGCTGAGGACAGGAGACGCCGTGACCCTGCGGGTCGAGCCCGCGAGCGGCACGCTCTCGACCGCGCGCGTGTTCGCCTCCACCGGCGTCACCCAGTACTTCCTCGTCGACCAGACCAGCGGCGTCGTGATCGCCGGGCACGAGATCCACTTCACGGTGCCCACGGTCGGCGCCGCGACCACGTCGCTGACGACAGCCGCGGACCTCGAGCTCACGGTGGAGCGCTGCGATGCGCCGCTTGGCTGCAACGTCAAGGCCGTGATCTCGAGCATGCAGCCGATCGTGCTCGCGCCCTGAGCGAGACCCACGCGTCCACGGGAGCCCGCGCGCTACAGCCCGCCTACACCGCCGCGGAAAGGATTCTCGCGACCCGTCTCGCTCAGCCATCCTCGAGACGCCGCCGGAGCCTGTCGAAGGCTTCGGTGTTCTCCGGCGCTATCGCGCGCGACCGCACGCGGCGGATCACTCCGGCGAACATGCCGCCGAACCTCTCGCAGTTCGCGCACTGCGTGACGTGCCCTTCGATCCGCTGGCGCGCCTCGACGGCGAGCTCGCCGTCGACGTAGTCGCTCAGCGACGCGAGCACCTCGGCACACGTGATCCCTGCGATCTCGTCATCGAGCGGCATCGGAACCTCCCTGATCTCGTAGCTCGCCGGCCAGCCGGAGCCGTGCGCGGTGGAGCCGGCTCTTCATCGCCGGGATGCTGCATCCGAGGAGCGCGGCCGTCTCCTCGCCCGACCTCCCGAGTGCGTCGCGCAGCGTGATCACCTCGCGCTCGTCGGGTGCGAGGGTGGCCAGCGCCTTGTCGAGGTGGGCGCTCAGCTCGGCCCGCGCAGCCGCACGCTCCACGTCTTGCTCGCCCCAACCAGCGGCCTGGCCGAGGCGCTCGATCGAGCGCTCGTCGGACGCGACCTCGTGCGAGCGGCGAGCGAGCCGGTAGGCCGCATGGCGCGCGATCGAGTACAGCCAGTTCACGACCGGTGCATCCCCTCGGTAGCTCGCCGCACCACGAAACGCCGCGAGGAAGGTGTCCTGGAGGACATCTTCCGCGTGCTGGCGATCCCGTACGAGGGCCTGCGCGAGGTGCAGGATCGATCGCTGGTGCCGTTCCACGATCTCGCCGAATGCGGCGCGGTCACCGGACGCGGCGGCAACGATCAGCTCCGGATCGGAGCGCCGGTCTGCTTGATCGGGCACGTGCTGACTCCGAACAAGGTGTACAGCGGACAGCTCCCCAGCAGGCCCGTCGCGAGCGGGATCAAGCCCAGGAGGCCCCAGTAGGTCGTGGGACCGACGAAGACGAGGGACAGGAGGAAGACGCCGAGCGCGACACGGAGGACACGCTCGATCGGATGTTCGTTCATCTGCAGGGTCGCCATGGTGATGCTCCTTTGGGTCTCACCCAGCAAGAGTCGCCACCTCGAGAAAGGATTCAGCCGAGATGGCCACGGGACGCGGGTCCCGCCAAGGACGCGTTAGATCTCCGGTTTGCTGTGAGAACGAGCGTGCCTCACCAAGGCGGTGCATCGATCCACGGTGGTCACGCGTGGATGCTGGCGCTCGGGTTCCCGTCGGGGGCCAGCCGCTCCCGGAAGAACGCGATCACCAGCTCCAGCGCCGCACGCGTCGGGTGGCCTGGTTCGTCGACGAGGTCGTACGTGACGACGGAGTGCGCCATGCGTCGGATCCCATGCGGATTGCCACGACGCGAGTCGATCTCGACGGCGAGGAACCGGTCGCCGAGCTCCTCGCGCAGCCGCGCGAACCGCTCGGCCGGCACCAATGGATCGCCCGTGAACCGCAGGCCGAGCACGCAGGTCCCCGCCGCGGCGCGCGCCTTGACTCGAGCGAGGGTCGCGTCGTCGATGCCGAGGTCGCGGCGTTGCGCGCGCGTCACCCCGAACGGGATCGACGGCTGACTCAGCACCGGCGCGACGACAACATCGTCGACCATCATCGCGAGCGCGAAGCCACCCGTGAGGCACATCCCGATCGCACCGACGCCGGGGCCGCCGCACGCCGCGTGCGCGTCGCGGGCGAGCGCGCGCAACCAGGTCGTGATCGAGCTGGTCTCCCTCGTCGCCCACACGGTGAACTCCCGCGCCACGCACGCGCGCGCGAGCGAGCCGAGGCTGTAGGCCACGCCCATCTGCCGACCCGGCGTCCCGAGCAGCGATGGCAGGTAGACGGTGAACCCGGCTGCGATCAGCCGCCGACCGAACGCCACGACCGCGGGATAGAGCCCCGGAACCTCGTGGATCACGATCACCGCCGGCCCGCTGCCACCGCGGAACACCGTGCGGGTCACCCCCTCGTACGTCACGTCCTCGCGCGCGAGGTCCGGATACGGATCGCCACTCACAGCAGCGTCTCCTTCCTCACGATCCGCGCGAAGCTCCCCGACATCGAGAGGTACTGCGCGAAGATCCAGTCGGGACCACGGTACGCCCGCGAGACCCTGAGCTCGTCGATCATCCCGGTGAGCGCCCGGTCCCCGGATCCGAGCACCAACGAGTTCGTGCTCGAGCTCAGCGTCGTGGTCCCGACCGCGTCGAAGTTCGCGAACGTTCCGTTGCGGTACAGCAACAGGGTCTCTCCGTTGAAGGCGTAGATGACGTGAGACCAGATCCGGTGGGGGACGTACATGTATGTGGTGCTCGGGCCGTTCGCGAACGCGATGTCGAACTGCAACAGGAGCGGCCCTTCCGGCGTGGGACTGAACAATCGGCCGTTGGGGACCGATCCGCCGTTCTCGAGAACCACCGGCTCGATCCCGCCAAGCGCCGGACTGGCGTAGTCGGGATAGATCCACAGCTCGAGCGTGAAGCTCGGCCAGCGGTCGAGCAGCGCTTCCGAGCCCTCGAACGTGACGCGATGATCGCCGGGGCGGTTCAACTGTACGGCGTTTCCGATCCGTCCCTGTGCGAACGTCACCCCCGTCGTGCGCGTCGGCGTGTAGCTCGTACCGGCCGCGTTCTCGTCGGTGCCGCCGTGGAAGATCAGATCGTAGCTCGACCACACCTCGGTCCGGCTCCGGGGGGCGGTTGCGACCCCAGCGCCGAAGTACATCAGGATGCCATCGGTCGTCGACCGCGCGTCGATCTGCGGGACCCGAACCCAGATCAGCGATTCGCCGCTGGCGTCCCAGCGCTCGACGTCGAACGGCAGATCCACGTCGGTGTCGGGATCGTGAAACCGCAGGTCAGTCGCGACATCCAGGACCGAGACGCCGCCGAGATCCTCCGGTCCGAACGCCACGAGGACCGGGAAGTCCACCAGATCCACGTTGCTCGCGCTGTTGTCGAACACCACCCCGACCGGGCTCGCGGCCTCGGGCGGCCGCTCGAGACCGAAGACGAGGTCGCACCCGCCCGTCAGCGACGCGGCCAAGAGGACCGCACGGTGGACCCGAGACACACGCCACGATACCGCACCGGCACAGGCGATGGTTCACGGGACCAGGTTCGCGACGTCTCCCTTCGCGGCGGCAGGTGCGTCCGTGCCCCGTGCGCCTCCGGGCGTGCGTCAGGGCCGCGGCACGACGACGAGCTGGACGAACACGACGTATCCCTCGGTGACCGGCGCGCTCTCGCGCCCACCAGAGGCGGGGTTGAACCGGGATTGCACCACCGCCAGCGGCACCGATGGAGCTCCGAACACGTTCACCGGACCCTCGCGCTCCCACGGGACGGCGACCTTCGTCGTCCGCCCGTCCCGTGTGGCGACGAGTTGCTTGTCCTTCGCGTGGAACACGAGCGTGCCGTAGCCGGGAAGCTCGGCCGGATCACCTCTCCAGGGCGAGCGATCGAGGCGCAGCGTGTCGAGCTTGTCGAACGTCGCGACCAGCCTGTCGATCACGGCCTGCCGATCCTTGTTGTCTCCCGGGTAGCGCCGCCAGGTGACCTGGAGGTCGCGCTCGACGTCGAAGCTCGCCCCCGCGCTATCGAACCCCGCGAGGCTGCAACTCTCGCCCGGGCCTTCGCCGCCGTGGCAGGCCGGATAGATCACCGACCGCAGCTTCCGCGAGTAGGCGAGCTGTGCCGGCGCGACGTAGTTGGTCGCGTCGTAGATCGCCGTCGCCGATGCCCTGTGATCATCTGGCGCGGCGGTCGGTGGTGGTGGGTTGGCGTCGGGATTCGGCGATGCCGGCACAGGGCTCGCGCCGGCCGGGCTGGCGACCGTCGATGACGGATCGGTAGGAAGCGTCGGACGCGGCCCATCGTTCTTGCAGCCCGCGATCGCGAGCGGAATCAGCCAGCAGCGCATCGGCGGAACCTACTCTCCGAACGGCGTTCCGTGCACCCCTTTCGGGCTGTAACCGCTGACATCCAGCGAGCGTCCAAGTCGCTGATCATGACCCGTGCCGTACTGCCGACGATGGTCTGGCTGCTCGTCCTGGGGAGCGCGCGGGTGGCCGTGGCCGAGAAAGCTCCGGTCGTCCGCGCGACGCTCAGCTACGAGACCGGGCCTGCGTACATCGCGCAGAACGATGGCGACTACGGCGCGGATGGCTCGCGGTACCGCGCCGCCGATGTCGGTCAGCAAGACAACCTGGTGTTGTCTCGGCGTACGAGCCTCGAGCTCGCGCGCGGTCGTCATCGTGCGATCTTGCTCTACGCACCGTTCGAAGCGGTGACCGAGGTCTCGCTGTCCCGCGACCTGCAGTTCCGCGACACGCTGTTCCTCGCGGGAACCCCGGTCCAGCATCGGTATCTGTTCGACGGTTATCGCGGTTCGTACCTGTACACCCTGGTCGAGGGCGGGGCCCTCACGCTCGAGGTCGGTGGTTCGCTGCAGGTCCGCAACGCCGAGGTCGCGTTTCGTGCGCTGGACGGGACGCAACGCGCCGCGCAGGCCGACATCGGGCTGGTCGCCGCGGCGAAGGCACGCCTGTGGTACCGGCCAGGCGCCGACACGTGGTGGGGCGCGCTCGATGCCGACGGCTTCTCGACGTTCGGCCTTGTCCCCGGCGTGCGGGGCGCGATCTACGACGTGCAGCTCCTCGCGGGGCACCCGGTCGCCAGGGGGATCGACGTCGTGTTCGGCGTGCGTCTCCTGGGCGGCGGTGCCGCCGTCGCATCTCAGGACATCTACAACTGGGCGAACTTCATCGCCGTCACCGCCGGTGTGCGCGTGTCGATCGATGGGCTCCTCGGCGCGGCTGCGCGCTAGCTGGCGCTACTGAGCCGGGCCGGGCGTCAGGATCGCGAACATCATCGAGGGCTCGACCGACACCTGCCGCAGCACGATCCGATGATCGAGGCCGAGCGTGTCGAGCGTGGCGACAAGGGCATGGACGTCGGCGATGCTGCCTCGCAGCCGGAGCAGCGCGTGGGTGCGCCGGATCTCCGTGGTGAACTCGTGCGCGAGCCGGACCCACTCGCCAAGCTCATCGGCGATCACGCACCCGCCGATATCGCCGCGCTCGATCGTGGTGCGCAGGTGTTCCCCGAGCACCTCGGCATAGAGCCCGGCGCGCGGCCCGAGCGCGGCCCGATCGCGCACGGCGAGGGTGACATGGCCCGAGAAGTGGGTCGGTGCGACCTGGAGCAGTAGATCGGTCGCGAGCGAGACGTCAGCTCCGGTGGCGACGAAATGCCGGAGTCCATCGCTGAAGTACACCTCGAGCTGCTCCGCGAACAGGAGGTCGGGTGTGGTGTGCTCGGCGAGCCCGTAGAACGCCGTGAGATCGACCCGCGCGAACGCCGCCGCGAGCTCGCCGTACAAGTGCTGCGAGCGATCGCCCACGAGGCGCTGGAACACTTCCGGGCGCGGCCCCGCCGCTCCGTCAGAGAACGTGCCGAGCGGGATCGCTTCGAACGGCGATGCGAGGGTCGCCCATCGCTCGTCGGCAGCGCATCGCCGCAGGAGCTCGTCGGCGCGCACGAGCTTGCCGCCGAACCGCACCTCGGCCGCGGCGATGAGCGCGGGATTCGCCGACATGAGTACGAGCGTCGGCGGCGCCGCGAGCGCCAGCCCGTTGATGTCCTCGAACCCGATCACCGGGATCCCGTGGAGATCGTCGATCAGCGACTTCTCGAACGCGATGGCGGCGATGGGGAACACGTCGCGGTTGAGCCAGAACAGTCGCCGGATGTGGTTGAACATCGGCGTCATCATTGGCCAGCCGATCGTGACGAGCGGTGCGCCCCACCTCTCAGGCATGTCGCTCGTAGACCATCAGGTGCGTGTCGGCGACGCCCTCCGGGTGCAAGGTCTCTCCGTACGTCTGGTACCAGTAGGGGCAGATCACGTCGCCGTCCTTCGTGACCGACGCGCTCGTGCTGAAGCCGCGGAGCTTTCGCATGCCGTACTTCGCGACAAGTGCGTCGAGCTCGTGCGCCAAGAAGTGGCGATAGTGCCACGGGTAATTCCGTCGCGAGAGCACGACCCGCTCCTCGTTCGGCACGCTGAGGTAGAGCCGGCCCCCGATCCGCACGCTGCGGCAGATCATCGCCGCGAACGCCTCGTACTCGCGGACGTGCTCGAGCGATTCGATCGAGGCGACGAAGTCGAACATCTCGCGCGGCAGCTCGAACGGGAACAGCTTCGCCGAGAAGAACAAGTTCGCGCTCCGGTAGCTCGCGGTCGCCTGCGCGATCGCCTCCGTCGAGCCGTCGATACCGAAGATCGTCGCGTCGAGAGTACGCGCGAGGATGTTCGCCCCGTAACCGTTGCCGGTGAACACATCGGCACCGACCAGCCGGCGGTTCGCTCCACGAAGATCACCGGCGATGTACTCGTACCGGGTGATGCAGTCGGTCGTCAGCAGCCCGGCGTCGACGAAGTGGATCCGTTCGCCGCTGTGAAGGGAGAAGTCCTTCTTCATCGCGAGAGCAGGATGTCGGACGGGGCATTGCAGGACGCGACGCCGTCGTCGTCGAGTGTTGCCGACCTGGTCACGACCCTCCTGCTGGCATGCTAACGCCGGACCCGGTCCAGGGGCAAGCAGGGGGCGAACGCTGCACAGCGGCGACGCGCTGGCGATCTGCGAGGGAAGCGTCGGTCCGGGTGGTCTTCAACCAGCGTGCTCGAGCCGCTCGGGCGAGGACGTCCGCATGTCCTCGGCGAACCTGACCGTATCGTCGGTCTGCTCGAGCAGCAGCTTCATGTCATCGACGACCTCGCCGACATCGGCCTGCGGCGTCGCCAGCTTGCCGAGGATGATCTCGAACTGATCGGGGAAGACCTCGAGCTGCGCGCCGATCTCGAGATCGCTCTTGCCGCGCCGCTCCAGCTCGTGACACCGCTTCTCGAGGGTCTCGATGATCGGCCGGTAGACCTCCGCGTGCTGTGGGCGCGTGACGAGCGTGGCCTCGAACCCGCGGATCTTCGCGCGGACTTCGGCGAGGGCAGCCTCGATCGTCACGAACGGGGTCTCGCTCGAGACCGAGCGCGGCGGTGCGGCCAGCACCGGCCCCGCGAGCTGCGCGTCGTCGAGCTCGGCGAGCTGCGGGTAGATCCGGGCGAGGGCGCAGTGAAACAGCAGCCGCTCGCGCACCATCGTGAGGTACGCGCGCAGCATGTCATCCATGCGCGCCACGATGTCCTCCTCGAGGGCGCGCGCGAAGGCGTTGCGCGTGGTCACGATGTGCGCTGTCTGATCGCGGATCTCGACGAGCCGTGTGTACGTCCCGGCGTAGTCGGGCAGGTGGCGACGTTGCGTCCAGCTTCCGCACGGCGTCTCGTTGAGCAGCGCGCGCAGCTGACAGCCGAGCCACGCGAGGCCGCGGCGCCGACGCGCCTGCACCGCCTCCTGGTCCTCGATGCGGAGCTGATCGTCGTAACGGCGTGACGAGGTAGCGCTGTACAGCCAGACCGGCTCACCGAGCCCGTAGAGAACGAGCGGCAGCGGGTTCCAGGTCAGCGCCGAGAGGGCGAGCGCGCCCGCGCCGGCGAGCAGGTTGCCGGGCGCGGCCAGGGCGCGTGCGAGGTGCTGGGTCCAGCGGGTGGGTGAGGTGGTGGTCATGGGGTTCTCCTCGTCACAGGGTCGTGAATCGATCCTCGAGCTCGTGGACGAGCGTCGTGAACCGCGGCGTCCGCTCGATTCCGGGGCGCCATGCCAGCTCGCGCTCGATCAGATCGTAGGTCTCCACGATCCGTCCACCCGGGAGCGTGGTGCCCGCCGCCGAGCGCTCGCGCCCCATCAGCCACAGCGTGTCGGACACCTTGATCGCCTCGGGGATGTCATGCGTCACGATCACGATGGTGTTGTGCACGTCCATGGCGGCGACCTCGGTGATCAGCTCGCAGGCGCGCGCCTTGTTGACCGGATCGAGGCCGGAGAACGGTTCGTCCATCAAGAGGTAGGTGTGCCCGCGCAGCAGCTGCTGGAGGATCGCCACACGCTGGCGCTGACCACCCGAGAGCTCCGCCGGCCAGGCGGCCGCACGAGACGTGAGGCCGAAGCGCTCGAGCAAGGTGCGCGCCTGGGTGTCCGCCGCGGTACGCGAGAGGCCGGCGGACCGAGCGGCGACGAGCAAGTTGTCGAGCACCCGGCGGTGCTCGAACAGCGGGTAGGACTGGAACACCACGCCGACCATGCCGGGCTGCACCGGCCGCTGCTGCTCGGTGATCAGCACGCGACCGTGCGAGGGCCGATCGAGCCCGGCGAGGATCCTGAGCAGCGTGGTCTTGCCGAGCCCCGAGGGGCCGAGGATCCCCACGACCTGCCCCTGACCGGAGACGTCGCGGCGCACGATGTTCCGGATCTCGACGTCGAGATCGCGCAGGATCACCAGCCCGTCGCGCTCGGCGCTGACGTGCTCGAGGTGGAGGAGCGGCTCGCATCGGTCATAGGCATAGGTGGTCATGACGCACTCCGTTCGGTCGAGAGATCGGCGGCCGGGCACACCACGTGACGCAGCCACGCGAGGGCACGGTCTTGGGCTGCCCCCACCACCAGGACGACGAGGATCAGCGCGAACACCGCATCGAGCTGGAGGTGCCTCTGCGCATCGAGCATCAGCACGCCGAGACCGCCGCTGGAGCGCACCACGCCCTCCACCATCGTGAGCATCATCCAGCCCATCGCGGCGTTCTGGCGCAGCACCTCGAACGCGCGGTCGAGGGTGCCGAGGATGACGACCTCCCACACCAGCCGCCAGCCATGGAGACCGAGCGTGCGGGCGTGATCGAAGCGGACCTTCGGGATCTCGACGACGACGGCCGCCATCGAGGTCACGAAGAACGGAGTCATCCCGAACACCAGCATCCACAGCTTGAGCTGATGCCCGTCGTGCGCGGCGAGCGTCAGGAGGAAGCCCCACCCGACGAGCCCCGAGAACCGCAGCTTCGAGAGCAGGCTGACGAAGGGCCGGGCGGCGGGGAGGACGGTCACGTACGCGAGCCCGAGCGAGATCGCACTCGACCAGGCGATCGCCTCGGCGTTGAGCGCGAAGCTGGTCGTCAGGTGATCGAACAGACCTTGCTCGCACCACAAGGTCCCGAGCGCGCGGAGGACTTCCGTCGGCCTCGGGATCGCCGTCCCGCCGAGCTGCCAGGCGAGCAGCACCGTCGTGGCGCACACCACCGCGTACAGCACACGGACGGGTCCGTTGATCCGACGTGCCGGCCTGATGCCGTCGATGATTCGTGACAGTGCGCGCATGACGTCCTCCTCCAGGCCACGGTGTTAGCGACTACGCATCACGATCTCGACGCGCCGGTTGCGCGCCTTGTTCGACGTCGTGTCGTTGGCAGCGACCGGCGAGTCCTCGCCGTAGCCGGTGATGCGGAACCGGTTCTCGGTGAAGCTCGTCGGCGCGCGCTTCATCAGGAAGTCGCGCACGGCGAGAGCACGCCGCCGGCTCAGCTCGCGATTCTGCTCGGCGTCGCCGTCGGCGTCCGTGTGGCCGTTGATCTCGACGATCGTGCTGGTGACCACCGTCTGCTGGTAGAGCTCGTCGAGCACGGGCGCGGCGTCGGGCCGGAACGTGGCGCTCGCGGGCTGGAAGTTGATCTGCCAGCTCTTGCGCCCGACGACCTGCTTGGTCGCGTCGTCCGGCGCCGTCGGCGCGTAGGTCGGCACCTCCGCGCCCACGGCGGGCGCGCCCGCCGCAGCGACGGCCTCGAGATACGAGGTGTCGACGACGGTCGCGACGTCCGGATAGCTCGGCACCAGGGTCGGGTAGTAGTGGACGACGATCTTTCCGAACACGTTGTAGGTGGCCGCGAAGATGCTCCGGTCGATCCGGACACCGTCTGCGATCCCGAACAGGTGCTGGTTGTCAGCGAGGTTGTTGACGCTGGACCCACCGAGCTCGACCAGGAGGCCGGTCGCGTCGCGTTCGGTGACGACCTGGAAGTACTTCTTCCAGTACGCCGCATCCTTCTCGTTGTAGACGATCGCACTCAGCTCGGCCGCGCGGTCGCGGGCCGCAGGGTGCTGCTTGACCTCCTCACCGCCCTCCGTCATCGCCGACAGCAAGCCGACCACCGCGGGTCGGTGGGCGTGGTTCCATCGGCGCAGGCCGATCACCACGTTCGGCATCTGATAGATGTAGTCCTTCGTCGATGCGATCGAGACGAGCCCACCACGGCCCTCGGCGACGTTGACGTCACCCGGGGTCCACGTGACCACGCCGTTGACGCAGACGTGCGCGGTCCTCCCGGTCCGCGCGCCGCGCGTCACGACCGGGCGATCCTCGCAGTAACCCGCGATGTACTTCGCGCCCGCGTCGAGATAGTCGGACGTGCCCACCCAGTTGAGGCAACCGGGATCGTAGGTCGTCTCGTCGGGGTTGTTGCACACGCCGTTGTCGCCGGCCCACTTCATCGCGATGTTCCAGTCGCCGTCGCGCAGGTAGCCGGCGATCAAGGCGCCCGCCGCGGATACGGGCTGGTCCCGCCACGCGGGGAGCCCGAGGAGCTTGTCCTCGCCGCGCGAGTAGCCCGCCGACCCGATGATCTCGGCGGTGCAGTCCGGGCACGCCTTCGCGAGCTGAGGGTTCAGCGCCGCGAAGAACGCGGCGGCACCATCGCCCATGATCGCGACGTAGTGCGCACCGGTGGCGCAATCGTCGGCACCCTTGCCGAGCTCGGTCGCGCACTTGACCAGCTCGGCCTGCATCTGATCGACCATGTCCTGCCGGGTCAAGGTCAGGTTCACGCCGTGCTTGCACATCAGGCTGCTCGCCGCGGCGTGGACGCCGCCGTTCGCGTAGAGCAAGCCCTGCTGCGCGTTCCACGCCCAGATCAACATCCGGGTCTCCGGGAGTCCGGGGCAGCCGGGGCCCGAGGTCGAGCGCGAGACGTCGCTGCCGTTCGATGCACCGGGCAGCAGCGCCTGGGGCGGCACCGACGGTGCAGCGGGTGCCTTGGTGCCGCCGAACAGGCCGGGGACGAAGTGTCGCGTGGCACCGACCGCGGCGACGAGCAGGAGGCTGGCCAAGATTCCCTTGGACAGCGAGGTGAGGCCGCTACGATGTGTGGTTGCAGTGGTCATGACGTGGTCCTTTCGTGTTGAGCGGTAAGACGAGACGGATCGCGGACGCAGGTCTCCATGGCCGTACGTCCGGCGGGTAGTTCGCCGCGTGCTAGTGCTTGCGGGCGAGCTGGGCCGAGGGTGCGAGCACGTCGCGCAGCGCCTGGAGACGGTTCGCCTCGGCCTGCGCGCGCTGCTCGAGAGTCGCGAGGCCGGAGCGTTCGCCGGAGGTCTTCAGCTCGAGGCTCTCGATCGCGGAGGCGAGCTGCTTGCGCAGCGCCACGATCCTCGACTCCATGGTCTTGATCTCGGTGTTCACGGCGGCGGTGGTGGCCTCGAGCTCGGCGCTCCTCGCCGTGTGGCGGTCGGCCAGCTTGCGTCGCTCGTCGGCGACGAGCGCGGCGAGGGCCCGGCCCCGGGCGTCGAGGGTGGCGACCAGCGCGGGGTGGCCCGCACCCAACGCCACGACCATCGCGCCGAGCGCGATCGCGAGCTGGGATGCGGGCATCGACGCCCGGATGCTCTCGAACGCGATCAGGATCTGATCGACCGTCGCCTCACCGGGCGTGTTCGCGTAGATCGCGGCGAACGTCCCGTCTGCAGCGGGTGCCGCTGCCGCAGACCGAAACGGCAGCACGTTGCTGGGCCCATCCACGCTGGCTGGCGCCGCCGTGGTGTCGCCGTCGGTGGTCTCGCTGCCATCGCCGCCACGCCCGGTCGAGCCCGACTTCCAGAACAGCCCCGCAAACTTCTTGGTCACCTTCATCGACGCGCTCCTGTCCCTCCTTTGCTCAAGCACCGCTCGTGCCGATCATCGCGCGCGTGCAACCGGCTGGAACTCGACGACCCGCGAGTCAGCTGCCCTGGACGCATCCTTATTTAATTACAAAGATCCGTATTGTAATGATTACCGGTCGACGTCAGGGCAGGGACCCGGCGATCTCCGTCGATGCGCTGCGCACGCGGCACCACGGGTTCCTGATCGCCCGCCGAAGGGGATCGCATTTCCGGACAAACCCTCGCCAGCGGATCTGGTCTTGGAGCATGCTCCGGCCGTGGGTCAGTACATGCGCTACTTCGCCGATGCAACCCTTGCCCTCAACGCGATCAAGAAGGCGCTGAGCGTCGAGGATCCAAGCTTCAAGATCGACGGCGGTGAAGTGTCACGCGATGGCCAGTTGCTCGCCGAGATCGAAGTGAATACCCCTGGCTCCGACATGTTCTCCGACGACATCAACGGGATGTTGAAGAGACTGCAGGAGGTGGGGGCGGCGCAGGTGATCCAGCGGGTCCAGGGAACGCAGGCCATCCTCGCGGTGCAGATCCTCGACGGTACGCCCAACGCGATGGATCTGCTCGGTCCGCTGTGGACCGTGCTGGAGCGGCTGGCGGCAGGGCTGTGGCACGTCGATGGCCAGGGTTTCTACGATCAGGGACAGCTGATCGCACGGGTCTGAGCGCGGATCGCGGGAACGATCGCACCCGCCCAGGCGTTAGTCTCGGGCAATGCTGCGGAGCCTGAGCGCGCTGTTCGGAGTGGTCGGAGCGACCTCCATCGTGCATGGCGACACCACGAAGCCGTCGATCGATCTCACCAGCGAGTTGCGCGCGATCGGCGCCAAGCGTTCGACCCCGGACACCACGCGGAGCCTGCCTGTCGCGGGTCCCAGCTGTCCGACACCGACGCAGGCCGAGCGCGCCGCCGTGACCAAGCGCGTGCTCGCATGGATCGACGCGAAGCACCCTGACGAGCGCGGTGCGCTCGCCGTCAACCGTGACACGGCCGAGCTTCTGGTCAACTTCGGCTGCACGGACAGCCCGGGCAGCTTCGTCCTCGACCTCAGCCAGGATCGCGAGCCGGCAAAACCCAACCCGAACGCTTACGGGGCGCGCCGCAACTACCTCCTCCGCGTCACGAGTGCGATCGAGGTCGTCGCCGAGGACACCAGCACGCTTTCGATGAACTGGATGGAGTGGGCTGACGAGGGCCGCATCGCCCTCCTCGCGCAGGTCGACCTCGACGGCGACGGTGCGCTCGACATCGTGTACTCCGATCACGAGCACGAGGGCGGATCGAGCAACACCTACGATCGCATCCACGTTCACTACGCGAACGGGCGGCGCGGCGAGAGCGCTCAGATCACGAACCTCGTCGACGTCAAGCTCGTCAAGGACCAGCTCGTGATCGCCGGCCAGACGCGCGACGACCAGGTCTTCTACGGTTGCCTCGGCCGCGACCTTCACGTCGGCCCGTGCGCCGCATCCTCGTCGCTACAGCGCGCAGCCGACCGCCGCTCGCTCATCGCGCGCTACAGCTCGATCGACGCGAGCGAGCTCCCCGACCGCGACCTGCTCGCGCAGCAGCTCGCCTCCCTGGGCATCACGGGCAAGCGCAAGGCCGCCCTCGTGGCCGCCGCCGCCGAGACCACCGCGACCGTTCGCGCCCAGCGGCACGTGACCGCCTTCCTCGTGAAGGTCGGCCTCGTCGAGCCCGCGCCGATGCCGGACATCGTCACGCAGCCGCACGCCGAAGCGCGCACCTACCTCGACGACCTCTCGAGCAAGCTCGGCGACGCCGCGTGCGTCCCGACCCCACTCACGGACGCCGAGAGGGTCAAGGCGACGGCGTGGGTGCGCAAGCAGGACGAGAGGGCATCGAGCATCATGATCGCCGCCTCGGGATGCGGTCCGTACATCTGGGTGTCGTGGACGCCAAACCCCAGCGACAGCAAGAGCCGCGAAGTCCTGCTCGGTCGAGACGGAACGACGCGGATCCTGGGATTTACCTCCGAGCGGTTCACCGGCGAGTCGATGTCCGAGGACGCGTTCGGCCACATCGAGAAGTGGTTCTCGCATGACGGCGCGATCGTCGGCATCGCGATCGCGAACCAGAGTCTGTGGGTGATCGCGGACGGCAAGGCGATCGCGCAGACCAAGGGCGCTTCCCTCGCCTTCTATCGCTACGACGACCGCTGGGAGGAGAGCAGCAACGACGTCTTTCTCGACGGTGGGACCCTGTGGCACGCGACGCCGACGGGCCGCGAGAAGCTCGATCTGGCGCTCGTTCGCGATCACGAGGCGCGACGCGCCGCGATCGCACTGCTCGCTCAGAGCCTGCCGAGCGCCGACGCGAAGTACCTGGGCGCGCTCAAGCTGCTCGGCGCGGACGCGGCGCTCATCGCCGAGTGCAAGAAGCTGCCGTAGCGCCAACGAACGGTACGAGCTCCCCTACGCCTCGGGATCGAGCCGCACTGCGGTGCCATTGACCGAGACCAGCAGCATCTTTCCCGTGGCGCCCACCACCTCGTAGTCGACGCCGATGCCGACCACGGCGGTGGCTCCGAGCTGGGCTGCAGCGTCCTCGATCATCCGGAACGCGGCCTCACGCGCGTCGCCGAACTCGCTCTCGAAGACCGAAGACCGCCCTCCGACGATGTCGGTCACGCCGGCCAAGAGATCGGCTCCGAAGTTCATGCCGACGACAGCCTCTCCTGACACGACGCCGAGGTAGTCGCGGATCGGTCGGCCTTCGATGGTTGCGGTTGTCGACAGGATGAATCCGCGCCGACCGCGGTTGACCTGGCGTTGCCACGGTTCCACCGCACCAGTATCGAGCGTGGCGTTCGGGCCAACGACCGTCTTGATCAGCGCGAACAGGTCGGAGACATCTGGTTCGTTCAGATACACGAGCGTCGAGATCGGCGGCGTCCCAGGGGGGCCGCCGACCTCGAGACGGTGTCCCGTGCCGCCCGCACGATTCCGGATCAGCGTGATCGTGGTGATCGCGGCAGCGTCGAGGCTACTCGACACGTCCTTGTCGAAGCTCACCATGCGACGGTCGGTGATCGCCAGGCCAGCCTTCGCCGAGCCGAGCGTGGTGACGTCATAGAACGCGACGAGCCGCTCGTCCTCCGCGAGCTTCGCGTACTCACCGACGCGCTTCAGGAGCTTCTCGCTCAGAGTGTTTGGAGTATGGAGGCCCATGTCCGCAGCGTAGCCTCTGGCCGGGCACGGGAGGGCTGATCCTCACCGCCGATCTCTTCGCGCTGCGCTCGGCTAACGCCCGCGGGAACGCGCTGACCGGCTGCGCGCCGGCTTGGCCTTGGGCCTGGCCTTGGCCTTGGGCTTGGCCTTCGCGAGCCGCTTGGTCCCGGCGACGCGCTTCGCCTTCGGCTTGGGCTTTGCGACGGACCTGGCCTTGCGCTTCTTCGCCGCGACCGGCTTGGCCTTCGCCGCCGCCTTCTTGACCGTGCGCCGGATCGGCAGTCTCGGCGGAGCGCTCGAGTCACGCAGCGCGAGGAACAGCGTGCGCGGCTCGGGGAGGTCGGCGATGTACAGCGCGGGCACCGCGTGGACCGCGGCTTCGGGATCGTCGCAATCGGCGACCTTCTCGACGTGCTGAGTGCCGTCGACCTCGACTCCGATGTCCTTGATGACCAGCGTGTGGCCGCGCAGATCGCCGCCGACGAACACGCCGCCGCTCCAGTTGCTGTCGGCGATCAGCGTCCCGACGGTGAGGTTCCCACCAACGCACAGGAAGCCATCGATGTAGGCCAGGCCCAGCGTGCAGTCCTTGACGACCACGAGGTTGACGATCGGTCGGCCGGTCTGATGGAAGTCGACCGGGCCCGTCACCGTCAGCGAGCCGGTGACCACCAGCGTCCCGGTGGTCAGCGGGATCGACGCCAACGTGGCATCCCCCACGATCAGGTGGTGAGGCGCGGGCAACTGATGCAGCTGCGCGTGTGGCAGCGTGTAGCCAGCTGCGGCCAAGGCTGACGCGATCGCATCGAGCGTGCTGGCGTGAGGGGTCAAGCTCGACATGCGCCGAGCGTAGCCGAGTTCGTCCCGGCGTTCGAGGTCTCGCGTTTCGCACGCCGAGGAGCGAGTAGGCGGGAGAACAGCTTCGCCGGCCCCCACACGGGGCTTGTCGGCGAGGCGAGCTCCTGCGATCGTGGTGAGATGCTGCGCGGGTCGCGGGTGCTGCCGGTGCTGGCCTTCGTCGCGTCCTGCGGGAGGCTCGGGTTCGATCCGGCGCTCGATTCCGCGAGCGTCGATGGGCGGATGGGCGATTCGCCCGACGGGACCATCGGTGGACCTGCGATTCCCGGCGCGGTCAACCGGCACGCCTGCCTGATCTCCAAGCCGGTCGGTGCGACGAACTTCGACAGCTACTCGTTGTGCGTCGCGGTCGACGCGAGGGTCTTGTTCTACACGGCGACGACCGCGGTTCAAGACTATCTCTACGGGCCGACGGTGGGACTGATGTCCTGGCACCACCTCGCGATCACGTGGGATGGGACCACGAAACGCGGCTACATCGACGGCGTCGAAGTGATCTCGAAGCAAGTCGCAATCAGCGGAGATAGCCAGCCGATCTTCATCGGTGCGGACTTCGTCGGGGGCGCGCCACAGGAGCCGACGACTGGGCGCATCGACGAGGTCTACGCATTTCCGCGCGCCTTGTCCGGAACGGAGATCGCACAGCTCGCAATGTGACGGCTGTGACTGGGCTCGGGCTACCGCTTGGGCTCGACAACAACGACGTCGTCACCGAAGACGTACCTGTCGAGAAATCGATCGATCGTCTCGAACGCCAGCAGCTCGTTCTCCGTCTTCGAGAACCCGTGGCCCTCTCCTTCGATCACCTGCTGCTTGCGCTTGCGCATCCAACCGGCGGTTCACCGATAGTCCCAGTGCAGCAGCACCGCATCCCTGCGCGGCACCGTGGGTGAGAGGTACTCCAGGAGATACGCCGCCGGCTCGCAGGTCCGTGCGCGGGTCTCGAATGCGGCGACGGCATGGGACACCAGGTTCGGCCCGAGCAGGACGAGGTTGTTCCCGACATAGTGCGCGGGCTCGGCACCGACGAGGCACGCCAGCTCGATCGAGTACGGCCACAACGGGAACGTGACGGTCAGCTCGGGGTGCATCCGCTGGAGCGCGGCCGCGTGATTGCCGCGCGATGCCGCGGGCGTGAGGAAGCTCCAGAGATCACGCTCGACGATCGCCTGGGCGAGCGCCGCGTGCGAGGGCGGTGCGATCTGCGCGACGAGCTCGGCCACTGCGGCGCGCCCCATCGTGCAGCGACGAGCGCCGTACGCCTTGCTCTCGTTCTGCTTGGCGATCGCGGCCAGCTCCTCCGGCGTCCCCGGCGGCCGAATGGCGGTGTAGATCGCGCACATCCCCACCCGGTTCAGTCTAGCCAAGGTCCGTCGTCGATCGCGACACGCCGAGGCATCTCGAGATGGCCGCTGGGGCTCGGGCCGTGTAGGTGCGACGATTACCGCGTTGCGCGACGGGCACCGAGGGCCTGCGGCCCCGGCCGTTCTCACTCGGCGGCGGCGAGGTCGAGGTAGTACTGCTTCTGCGAGGGGTAGTACTCCTCGAACTTGCGGAACGGCAGGCCGTCGCGCGAGTGGACGAGCAGGTCGAGATAGAACTCCCAGCCCGGTCCGAAGTCGCCCGCCATCTTGCGATCGCCGAGGTGGTGCACGAACGTCATCGTGGTGGTGCCGCCGCTCTCCACGAGCGTCAGCTCGTACGAGACGGAGAACTTGCCCTGCGTGGTGAGCGCGAGGTGTCGCGGCGCTTCACATCGCTCGACGAGGGCGCTGGATTCGGGTGCGCCTTCCTCCTGGATCATCGTGTACGCGATCAGGTTGCCGGGTCCGGGCTTGTCGACCCATCGCCACGGTCCGAACCACCGTGCGGTGCTCGCGGAATCCGTGACGCTCTTCCACACGTCGTCGATCGGGGCACGGAACGTGCGGGTCAGTTGTAGGTCGTTGCCGACGAGTCGGCCGGTGGGCCTTGGGGCGGTCATCCTGTCTCCTTCTTGCTGTCGTCCATGGGCTTCGTGCGCACCGTCTTGGGTTGCGCACGCACGCGGTAAACCTCGGTCTCGAGCGCCATGAAACGGCGCTCCCATCCGGCTCGCTCGTCGTCCGGCGAGACACGCAGCTCCGCGAGGTACGCTTCGACCTCGGTGAGTGGCGCGAGCTCGAGCCGGTACACCCGTTCGCGGCCGGATGCCTCGTCGATCACCAGCCCGGCCTCGCGAAGGACGCGCAGGTGGCGGCTCACCGCCGGCCGGCTGACCGAGAACGCCCCGGCGATCGCTCCCGCGGACAGCGGGGCGTTGCGGACCATCCGCAGGATCTCCCGACGGATCGGGTCTGCGAGGGCCTGCATGGCGTTATCCACGGACGACGTGTAACTCATCGGTTACGCGTTGTCAAGGCCGCCGTCCGAGCTGATTTCAGCGTGAAGGGTTTCCGCGCTGCGGGCACCTGTTGGCCATGATGAACCTCGAGTCCGTGTGCTGCGGGTGCGCCCGATGAGGGCGCTCGTGCTCGCGGCGGTGCTCGCCGCTTGCGGCAACGATCAGACCCCAGCCGCCGATCTCTCCGATCCGGGGGCGTTCGGCGTCAGCGGTCTGCGCCGCCTCACGCGGACGGAGGTCGCGAACAGCATCGTCGACGTGTTCGGCGTCGATGCGGCCGACCTCGTGGCCTCGCTGCCGGAAGACCTCGTCGGCAACAGCCCGTTCGACAACAACTACCGGGCGCAGACCGTCTCGCAGGGTGTGATCAGCGGCTATGCCGCGTTCGCGCAGCAGTATGCGGCGCGGCTCGGCTCCGCTCCGGGTGTGTCGATGCAGCTCGGTGGCTGCACGCCGGCGAGCCCCGATGACAAGGCGTGCTTCGAGGCGATCGCGATGCGCGCGGGCCGACGGATGTTCCGCCGGGCGCTCACCGCCGCGGAGCTGGACGCGTACGGAGCGGCGATCTTGCCGCGTGCACGCACGAGCGGGCAGTTTTCCACCGCGATCGAGATGCTCGGCCTGCTGTTCGTGCAGCATCCGGCGTTCCTCTATCGGCTCGAACAGGACGGCGATCTCGATGATCTCCAGATCGCGACACGCATGTCGTTCCTGCTCTGGGGCAGCGTTCCGGACGACGCCCTGCTGGACGCGGCGGAGGCGGGCGCGCTGGCCAAGCCGGGTGAACGGGCGCACCACGCGCGGCGCATGCTCGACGACGCGCGCGCCCGGCGTAACCTGCATCGCTTCCACGCGCTCTGGCTCGGGTTCTCCGACGCGCCGCTGCCGGCAGCGCTCGCCGGCGAGCTGGTCGACGAGACGAACCATCTGATCGATCGCGTCGTGTTCGAGCAAGACACCGACTGGCTCGCCATCTTCAACTGGAACGAGTCGTACCTCACGCCCGCGCTCGCGAAGCAGTACGGACTGCCGGCGGTGGGTGGACCGGGCTGGACCAGCTATCCCGCCGACCGCGGCGGCGGCGTGCTCACCCACGGCTCGTTCCTCAGCCTCGGCGCGAAGTTCGGCGACACCAGCCCCACGGTGCGCGGCGCCGAGATCTTCCGACGGCTGACGTGCGGCTCGCTCGGCTCGATCCCACCGAACGTCGATACCGACATGCCGCCCGGGCAGCCAACGGACTGCAAGCCGCAGCGCTACGTGATGCGCGACATCGATGGCTGCAAGCAATGCCACGGCATCATCGACAACATCGGTTTCGGTCTCGAGAACTACGGCGTTGATGGCCAGTGGCGCACGACCGAGCCGGGCAAGCCCGGGTGCACGATCGAGGCGGCGGGGTCGTGGGATGGCGCGCCGTTCTCGGGCACGCAGCAGCTCGGCGAGCTGATCCAGAGCGATCCGCGTGTGGCGGCGTGCGCGACGAAGCAGCTGTTCCGCTTCATGGCGGGCCGCGACGACGACGCCGCGGATGTCTCGACGCTCGCCGCCCTGGCGAATGTCTACGACCGGGAGCACAGCTTGCGCGAGCTGCTCGTCGAGATCGTCACGGCACCCGCGATCGCTCAACGGAAGGGAGAGTAGTCATGGCGAAGAAACCACTGTCGCGACGGACGTTCCTGCGCGGCGCCGGCGGTGCGCTCGTCGCGCTGCCGTTCCTCGAGGCGATGCTGCCGAAGCTGTTGTTCGCAGCGACCTCGGGGCCGAAGCGATTCGTGCTGTCGTTCTGCGGCACGGTCGTCGGCAACGACACGCTGAGCAACCCGGGCGCATACGGTGTGCTACCGGTGACGATGCCGGCGAGCTGGAAGGGGCTCGAGCCGGTGCGCTCGCACGTCTCCGTGATCTCGAACCTCGATATCCCGACGTACAACAGCGGTGCCACGCCGACCGCACCCGCGAGCGCGTACAACCAGCAGCACGGCACCACGCCGGCGACGACCCTGGCCGGCGTGACGTCGCTCGAGATCATGCCGGTCATGGTGCGCGCCCAGACGGCCGATCAGTATGCGGCAGCGGCGCTCGGTGCCGGCAGCAGGCTTGCCTCGCTGCAGGTTCGCACGCAGGTGCTGCCGTACACGGGCAGCAACAAGAACCACGCCGGCATCATGTCGGCGCGGAGCGAGAGCAATCAGATCCTCGCGCTGCCGCCGATCGTCAGCCCGGCGCTCGTGTTCGCGACGTTGTTCGGCTCCGGTGGGCCGACGACGCCCGCGGGTGTGGCGGCACTCGAGAAGCAGGCCAGCGTGCTCGATCTGATCGGCGATGACGCGCAGCGGCTGACGAGCACGCTCGGCGCGAACGACAAGGTCCGCGTCGATCAGCACTTCGAGGAGATCCGCGCGCTCGAGAAGCAGCTGCAGGCGGCGATCACCGGCGGGCCCGGCGGCTCGTGCGGTCCCGCGACGCCGCCGGTGGATCCGGCGGTGGGCGCGAACACGTTCGTCGGGTGGTCGAACGAGACGCTGCGTGGCCAGATGATGGCCGACATGATCGCGTTCGCGCTGTCGTGCGATCTAACACGCGCGGTGAGCTGGATGATGACGTTCGATCAGGTGCAGATGGCGAACGTCGCCGATGCACAGACCGAGATGCACGATGACTCGCACAACGCGCAGGCCCGCCCGGTCAACATCGCGGCGAACTGCAACTGGCACGCGAGCTTGTTCGCGCGGCTGGTCGGCAAGCTCGCCAGCATGCCAGAGGGCAATGGCACCGTCCTCGACAACACGTTCCTCTCGCTGATCTACGCCGAAGCGAAGACGGCGCACGGGAAGACTGGGATGCGTCACCTCGTGGCCGGGATGCCCACGCGGATCAAGAACGGGATGCACCTGGATGGCGGGGGCCAGCACCCGGGCAAGATCCAGATCTCCGGGCTCCAGGCCGTGGGCGCGGCGACGAACACGCTCGGCGAGCTCACGGGGGCGCTGTCCCCGCTGATGGTTTGAGCCGCGATCTCGCGGCCTTGCACGAATTCATGAAGGTGTTCGCGGCTGCGGGCACCCCTTACCCAACCCAACGAGATGCAACTGGAGGCCACCGATGTTTCGACTGACAATGCTCATGATGGTGACGGCTACGTTCGCGGCCTGTGCGGACTCGCCGCAGACGATCATCGGCCGCGTCGCGACGAGCTCGTACCCGGAGCCGGTCACGCGCGTGGTCGCGATCGGCAACGACGGCACGTTCTACGCGCCGGTCGCCGCGGATGGCTCGTTCGATCTCGCGGTGCCCGCCGGCGATCGCTACCGCCTCGAGATGCGCTCGGGCATCCGCGGTTCGCAGGTGGTGTTCCCGCGTGCCACCGAGCGCATCGACACCTCGTTCTTCGTGGTGGAGAGCGGCGCGGCATTCGACCTCGGCGGGGTGCATTACCGCGAGGACACGCAGACCTCGGTGCCCGATCACTCTCCCGATGACGCGCTCAACGGCGACACGGGCGACAAGGGAGAGCAGGATACCGGCACCGGTGGCGGTCACGAGACGGGCACGGGCGGCGGTCAGGACACCGGCACGGGTGGTGGCGGTCACTGAACCGTGAACAGCACCACTCTCACCTCGATCCTCCTCCTCGCGCTCGCGTCTCGCGCCGCGCGGGCGGACGAGTGTCGCGTCAGCGTGGTGCTCGCCGGTGATGGTGTGCTGGTCGATGCGATCGATTCCACGCTGAGGCAGCGTGGGATCGCGACCAAGGCCACCGCGCCGTGTCCCAGCACGACGGCGCTGGTCGAGCGTCGCGACAACGCGATCGCGGTGACGGTCACGGATCCGTCGGGACGACGCAGCACGCGCACGCTCGACGATGTCGATGCTGCGACCTCGCTCATCGAGACCTGGGCGCGCCAGGACATGAACGCATCCGCGCTGATCGGCTGGACCGAGGCGCCGCCGCCGGCACCCGCGATCTCCGAGACGCGCGTTGACTCCGTCGCGCTGCCGGCCGCATCGACCCCGCGCGTGCGTGCTCCGCTCACGCTTGCGGTCACCGGCGAGGCTTCGCTCAGCTTCGATGGAACGTCGTGGCTCGGCGCGCGCGCGCACGCGTGCGTGCGCATCGGGCCGTTGTGCGCGGGGGCCAGCGCACGGATCGCGAGTGACGCTTCGCGGCGCAGCATCGACGTACTCGCCGGTGCGGAGCTGCCGGTCGCGCTCGCACCGCGCATCGTGCTCGTCGCGGGCGTCGCCGCCGGTGCGGGCTCGTTCCGCTCGCCGTACAGCCGTGGCGAGATCATGACCGAGGTCACTCGCACCGGTGTTCGCCTGGATGCCCACGCCGCAATCGCAGTCGCGGTCGCGCGACATGTGGCGCTGCACGTCGGCCTCTCTGTCGGTGGCTCGCCGCAGGCACCGATGACGATCTCGACCAGCGGCGACACCTCGATCGATAACGCCGAGCCTCGCGGCTTCGTACGCGCGGACATCGGTCTCAGGCTCGGTGCGCCGTGAGCCAAGGAGCCAAGGTTATTCCTCTCCGCCGCGCAGAACCGGCCGATGCCCCGGACGAAGCCCAGCTCTCCGACGCTGCACTCGTTGCGGCGCTCGCCATCGGTGACAACACGGCGCTCGGCGTGCTGTTCGACCGCCACCATCGCGGTGTGTTCGCGTTCCTCTCGCGCCTCGCCGGCACCGACCATCGTGATCTCGATGACCTCGTGCAGGCGACGTTCCTCGAGGCGCTCCGCTCGGCGAAACGCTATCGCGGCGACGCGCCCGTGCATCGTTGGCTGTTCGGCATCGCGGCGAACGTCGTGCGTCATCACGTGCGCGCCGAGATCCGCCGCAAGTCGTTCCAGACGCGTCTCGCGGTGCAGCCGCGGCGGGCGCCGACCGAGCCGGGTGTCATCGCCGAGCGCGAGCAACTCGTGGCGCGCGTGCGCACCGCGGTCGACTCGCTGCCGCACAAGCAGAAGGTTGTCTATACGATGTGCGAGCTCGAGGGGATCTCGGGGGTCGAGGCCGCGAAGGTTCTAGACATGCGCGAAGGCACCGTGTGGCGCCTGCTGTATCAGGCGCGCGTCGCACTCCGAGCCGCGCTCGAGAGGAGGGACTCGTGAAGCATCCAAATCCGATCGAGCTGTCACGTGCCCTCGTCGAGGGCGTCGATGACCGCCTGCGCGCACACCTCGACGTCTGCGGTCGCTGCAACGAGGAGCTCGCGGCACATGCGAGCGTCAACGAGGACATTCGTCAGTTGCCGGTCGTCGATCCGGATGACGCTCGTGTTCGCCAGCTGCGCGCATCGCTGTTCTCGGCGGCACGCGCGCCGGCGCCGCTGCCTCGCCCGCGCGTGTTCTGGGGCTTCGCGCTCGCCGGTGGGCTCGCTGCCGCCGCGGTCGCCGTGTTCCTCGTGATGCGGAAGCCGGCCCCCCCCACGCACGTCGCGCGCGGCACGGTGAATGCCCTCGACGGCGCGGCGCTCGTTCACATCGACGCGCCCGACGAGATCGTTCGGCTGTCGCACGGCACCGTGACGGTGCAGGTCGCGAAGCTCGAAACCCGCGAGCGGTTCCGCGTTGTCACGGGCGATGCCGAGATCGAGAGCCGCGGCGCCACGTTCGACGTGCGTGTCGACGGCGACCATCTGCGCTCGGTGCGCGTCTACCACGGCAGCGTGGAGATCCGCGCCGACGGTGCTGCATCGCGGATCCTGAGTGCGGGCGAGCGCTGGGAGTTCGAGCTTGCCCAGCAGGA
>JAYVLW010000057.1:0-8251 GCA_043759315.1 Myxococcales bacterium | reverse complement strand
GCGATCTGGCCGAGCGCGAGGCATGTACGCACCACGTTCGCCGCGTCGGGATGCTTGCCGGTGCACATCTCCTCGAGCCGTCGGTTCAGCTCTTCCTTGGGCAACGCGAGCTTCGGCGGATCCATCGCGAGCGCGCGGAGCACCGTGAGGTAGACGTCGCCCTGCGTGCCGTCGCGATGCATGTACAGCTGGCGCTCGCCGGGCCGCGTTTTCGGGCCGAGGATCAACGCGCGCACGAGCGAGCGAAAATCGACGGTGCACGACGTGAGGTACAGGATGTTCCGCCGTGCGGTGTCGTCGAGCGTGACCTCCCGCGGCGCATCCGCGGTCTCGCGAACCCCGAGCTCGTTGCACATCCACTGGCAGATCGACTGCATCAGCTGCGGCGAGCCAGCCGCCTCGCGCGCGAACACGGACAGAGACTCTGCGTCGACGAACGTGGCGAGGTGCGCGCAGCCGAGTCGCGGGATCTCGAGCAGGTCCTTCTTGATCCAGTAGTCCACGTCGACCGCGACCACGCGCCCGCGCAGCTCGGGAAGTGCACGCACGACGTTATCGGCGCGATGCGGGACGGATGCCACGCAGATGCGCACGCCCCGGCTCGCGGCGTCCTTGAGCTGCTGTGCGACGTCGCCCTGGATCGCCGCGGGGATGTAATGGAAGTCGTCGAGCAGCAGCGTGAACGAGGTGTGTGCGAGCTCTTCGACGACCTGTGGTAGGCCGCGCCGGTTTGCGGTGGCAGACAACGTCTCGCCGTTCGTCGCGAGCAGCGTGGCTCCTGCCCGTGTGCCGGCGCCGGTCCCCGCCACGCCGAGGTTCGCGCTCTTCTCCTTCGACGAGCCTTCCGCGGACGAGCTCTGGTTGGCCGCGATCGCGACGTGCGGCTCGCCTAGCCAGTCGAGCACGCGGTCCCATAGCTGATCCGGCGTACGCACCGATGCACCACTGACGGTCACGAGGTTCCCCTCGCCCACGACGCGCTGCACGAGCACCGTCTTGCCCGCCTTGGACGGCCCGGAGATCGATGCGATCTGCGTCGAGCCACGCGCCCACTCGCTCAGCAGCCGCTCGTGGTGCAACGAGTCGCGCGGCACGTACGTGTACGTCGGGTACCCGTTCGGCACGAACACGTCGATCGAGGAGAGGCGGGCCATCGAGGCATCATGATACGGCGCCGATCTGACGAACAGGACGAGGGCCAAGCAACGCCAACGCCATGTCGGCAGGTCCATGCGTGGTGAGACCCGATCAAGGCAAGACCGACGTCGAACAGGGTCGCGACGCAGGGCGCGCGGCTGCATACTGCCGGTCGTGCGCCTCGAGCTAGTTGACCCACGCGTGCCCGAGGTCGAGCGGATCTGGCGCGAGCTCGACGAGCCGAGCTCGCGCTCGTTCTTCACGTCGTGGGCGTGGATGGAGAACTGGCTCGCGTGCCTGCCGCGCGACCAGGCGCCCGAGCTCGCGGTGATCCGCGATTCGCGCGACCAGCCGCTCGCGGCCTTCTTCGTGCGCCGAACGCCGGTGACCCGGCTGCGGGTGCTGCGAAGCCGCGCGATGTTCTTCAACGTCACCGGCAACCCGCGGCTCGACAACCTGACGATCGAATACAACGGCCTCGTCGGCCGCGACGTCAGCATCGGGCAGCTCGTCGATCTCTTGCCGGGCGAGTGGGACGAGCTGTTCCTCCCTGCCCTCCGCCCCGATGCGTTCGGCGGGCTCTCCGAGCTGGTCATCCGCGGCTACCGGGTCCGGATCGAGCGCACGGTCCCCGTGCATCTCGTCGAGCTCGCGCGCGTTCGCGAGAGCGGCTACCTCAAGCTGCTCGGTGGCCAGACCCGATCCCAGGTGCGCCGCTCGCAGCGCGAGGCCGGCGCCGTCGAGGTCGAGTTCGCGAGTGACGTCGACAGCGCGCTCGCGATCTACGGCGAGCTCGTGGCGCTGCATCAGGCGCAGTGGACGGCGCGCGGCGAGCCCGGCGCGTTCGCCGATCCCTGGTTCGACAGGTTTCACCGGCGACTGATCGCGCAGCGCTTCCGGCACGGTGACATCGAGCTGCTGCGCCTCCGCAACGCGGATGGACCGATCGGCGCGCTGTATAACTTCGTCCACCACGGGCGCGTGCTCCAGTACCAGAGCGGCATGGCGACGTTCGAGGACAAGCACATGAAGCCCGGGTTCCTCGCGCACACCGCGGCGATCGAGCACGCCGCTGCAGCTGGTCATGACTTCTACGACTTTCTGGCCGGCGACGTCCGCTACAAGAAGAGCCTCGCGACATCCAGCACCAGCCTGATCTGGGCGCGGGTCCAGCGACTGCGGCTGCGGTTTCTCGTCGAGGACCGCTTGCGCGAGATCGTCCGCGCTCGCCGCGCGGCGCGCGAGACCGCACGGTCGTAGGCGCCGCACGCCGCTTGCTTTACCATCGCGCAGGTTGAGCGAGAAGGACAAGCAGGACGACGCCCCCGAGGAGAGCCACGGCTGGAGCGCCGTGTTCAACCTCGTGATGCTGGTGGTCGGCGGCTTCGCGCTGTGGTGGCTCCTTCGTTCCACGAGCTGGACCGAGCTACGCGACGTGCTGGTCGGGGTGGGCACGTGGGCTGCCGTGATCCTCGCGCTCGACTTGATCTCCCTGTGTTGCGATGCGGGCGCGCTGCACGCGTTCATGCGTCCGGAAGCCCGGATGGTCAGCTATGCGCGCGTGCTCGGTGCACAGGCGAGCGGGCGGGCGATCAACGTGCTCACCCCGTTCGGCGCCCTCGGCGAGGCCACCAAGGTCACCATGCTCGCCGATCATGCGCCCCGGGCCCGCGTGCTGAGCTCTCTGGTGCTGCTCAACGTGTCCAAGCTCTACCTGAGCGTCGGCGTCATGATCATCGGTACGCCGATCACGGTGCTGCTCGTGGATCTCCCCGAGGGAGTCAAGATCCTCGTCGGCATCGGCTTCGCGGTCCTGATCCCGGTGACGATCGCGCTCGGCGTGATCATCCACCGCGGCGCCGTCTCGAGCCTGGTCGGCATGTTGCGAGGTTCGCGCATCGTGTCGGCGGAGCGCGCGAAGGCCTGGAAGGAGAAGCTCGTCGATGTCGACACGCACATCCGCGAGTTGCACCGCCACCGCACCGCCGGCACGCGCGTGGGCCTGATGTTCGTCCTGGTCTCGCAGGTCCTCAGCTACACCTCGACGCTGGTGATCATGGTCGCCGTCGGCGTGCACCTGACGCCTGCTCTCGTGGTCGGCGTTCTCTCGGTCGGCGTGCTCGTCACCTGGGTCTCGTCGGTCGTGCCGCTCGGGCTCGGCCTCGCCGACGGCGGCAACTACGCGCTGTACACGATCCTCGGCGCGGGCGGCGAACATGGAATGTTCGTGACCATGCTCGCCCGCGCCCGCACGGTCACGATCGCGTTCCTCGGCCTCGGGGCGATGGCGGCGATCAATGCCTACGCTCGCTACGCGCAGTGGCGGGTCCACCACAAGCTCGCGCGCATGAAGGCCGCCCGCGATGACTCACCCGCGGAGACGTAGCGGTCGTGCGACACGTGCGACGCGCGCGACAGCTGCGATGTTCGTCAAGGACGTGTCCTCCATCTCGCGGTCCCGCGGCTCTGTGGAGTCATGCGCATCTTCACCGCTCTCGCACTCTGTCTGTCCCTCGGCGTCTCCGCATGCGCGACCGCGCCGCGCGGGATCAACGTCGCCTCCGTCCGTCACCAGATCGACGACACCATCCAGGCACGCGACTCCGATCGCACGGTGACCTCGATGGGCAAGGTCACCAACGAGCGCGCGGTCGTCTACACCACGTCCAAGGCGGGCACGCGCCAGGAGGAGACCTGGGTCAAGGACGGTGCCGCGTGGAAGCTCGACAAGTCGACCGCGATGAACTGACGCTCCCTACGGGGCAACGCCGACGGCCTTGTAGAGGGCATCCGTCTTGTAGAGGACGCCCGCGCGCATCGTGAACACGGTCGCGCGGATCTTCTTGATATCCTCGAGGGGATCGCCGTCGAGGATCACCAGATCGGCGCGCTTGCCCACGGTGATCGATCCGAACCTCTTCTCGAGCCGCATCCCACGGGCGGCATCGAGGGTGGACATCCGGAGGACATCCTTCGTGGGAATGCCGGCCCTCACGAAGAGCTCCATCTCGTGGTGGAGCATCAGCCCGCCGATGCCGTCGGTGCCGAGGACCACGTGGAGCTTCGCGACCCACATCGCCTTCACCATCGCCATGATCTGGTCCCACGCCCTCGCGTAGGTCACGCGCTTCGCCGCATCCATCGGCAGTCCGCCGAGCAGGAACAACCGCCGCACGGTGAGGGGCAGCCGGCTCACGGTGTCCTCCAGCCCCGGGACGATCTTGCCCGGCGCACCGACGAACAGGGTCTCGAACGCGCCGAGCGTGGGGTCGAGCACGGTCTTGTTCTGGCGCAGCAGATCGAAGAACTCCTGGACCGGCTTGCCGTCGAGCGCCAGCTCCGCCGCGTGGTCGCCGACGAGCGTGAACCGCGTCGTGTCGCGCGTGTCGGTCTCGTGCGTGGCAAGGAAGTTGAGGAACAGCATGTTCACGTGCTCGATGCCGTCGAAGCCGGCCTTCACGGCCTCGTGCGCGAGCATGTGCACCGGGATGTGCCCGGTCACCATCATCTTGCGCGCGTGCGCCTCGTTCGCGAGCAGC
Organism: Myxococcales bacterium; assembly: GCA_043759315.1. Lineage (GTDB taxonomy): Bacteria > Myxococcota_A > Polyangia > Haliangiales > Haliangiaceae > JABFXX01. The sequence continues at coordinate 3,575 of JAYVLW010000057.1, read as the reverse complement.
GGCACGAGGTCGGTCTTGATGGAGTTGTAGATCTTGATGCCCTCGTACCCGCGCTTCGCGAAGTACTCGACCGCGGCCTTCGCCTCCTCGGGAGTCTCGGCGGTCACCTTCGACGACGCGGCCTTCTCGTTGCGCCCCTCGATGAAGCCGAACCGCACGATGTTCGGGCCGATCGCGGTGCCGTCGTCGATCCGCTTCTTCAGGTCGTCGAGCTGGTCCGGATCGTTGCCGACGTCGCGGACGGTCGTCACCCCCGATGCGATATCCAGGATCGCGTCGGAGACCCCGGTGTGCGAGTGCATGTCGACGAGGCCGGGGATCAGGGCCTGGCCCTCCACCGAGAGCACGTCGGTGCCATCGGGAATCTTGACCTTGCCGGTCGGGCCGACCGCCTTGATGGTGTCACCGACGACGAGGACGGTCTGGTTCGGGATCCAGATGCCCTTCTCCACGTCGAGCACGCGGGCGTTCGTGAAAGCGAAGCCGGAGAGTGGGCGCGTGGCGTTCTGCGTGGATAGCTCGGCCGAACGCGCGCGGCGGAGCTCGCGCTGCTTGCGGACGAGAGGCTCGATCGCGCCCTCCCAGCCTTCGGGGATCGTGGCGCTCCCATCGCTGACGTTGCCAAACCAGGTGCCGCCGCGATCGAACCAGGTGAAGTCACCGTCGAGCGAGAGTCCGGTGACGAAGTAGCCCACCAGCGACCGCGTGCGGCCACCGACCTTGACGTCGAGCTTCGCGACCTCGGTCACCGTGGCGTCGCCACCGGGCAAGACGGGGATGGTGCCGCCCGCCTTGATCGCCGCCGGCACGAGCAAGAACTCCATCGGCAGACCGGCCATCGGGAGGAAGAACGCCGTGCCCTTGATGTCGCGGTCGCCCTGCTCCTCTTCGCTCTTCCAGCTCACGTGCGCGCCGGTGCGCGCGAACGTCTCGGCGACCTTCGTGCCCATCGTGTGCTTGCCCGTCGCGGAGAACGTGGCGATCGTCCAGTCGGGCGCGAGCGTCAGGTTCGCCTCGACATGCGGCCCTCGGCCGTTGTCGAGCACGTGATACACGACCGCGATCGAACCATCGGCGTTCGTGGTCGTCTGGAGGTAGCCAGCGCGGCGCGTCTGGTTGATCACCACGCGCTTCTCCACGGTCGCGCCGGTCGTGGCGGGCGCACCCGGTTCGGGCTTCTCCACCGGGGGAGGCGGAAGACACGCGGCCATGACTGCGCACACGAACCACACCCTGTTCATGGGCTCCACAATAGCCGAACCCCGGTCGCACGAGACATACTCGGTCGCCCGCGTGACCCAGAGCGTCGATCTCGTCATCGTCGGTGGAGGCCCCTCGGGCATCTCCACGGCGCTCCACCTCAAGGCCGTCGCGCCGGCGCTCCGGGTGGTGGTGCTCGAGAAGGGAACGTATCCGCGCGAGAAGATCTGCGCCGGCGGCATCGGCGCGCGTGCGTTCAAGCTCCTGGAGAAGATCGATGTCGAGGTCGTGTGCCCGAAGGTGCGTCTCGATGCCATCGCGATTCGTGTCGGCGGCGAGGTCATCACCACGCGGTCGCCTGGCCTCGGCGCGGTCGTGCGCCGGGTCGAGTTCGACCAGGCGCTCGCCGCGCAGGCGATCCTTCGGGGCATCGAGGTGCGCGATGGCTGCGGCGTCGAGACCATCGTGGTCTCCGACGATGGCGTGGCCATCACCACCGAGACCGGAGACCGCTACGAGGCCAAGGCGATCGTCGGCGCTGATGGTGTCGGCGGTATCGTGCGCCGGCAGGCCGGCTTCGCGGCGAGCGAGCTGCGCGCGCAAGTGGTGGAGCTCGATACCGAAGGAGTGCCACGGGATGAACCGCGCGACACCGTGGTGTTCGATTTCGACGCGCAGGACCTCCACGGGTATGCCTGGGACTTCCCGACCCTCGTCGACGGCATGCAGCTCGTCTGCCGCGGCGCGTACGCCATCCGCACCCTCGGACACGACGACGTGCGAGCGCGCATGGCGACCTACCTCACCGCCCGGGGCCTCGATCCGAAGCGCTATCGCCACAAGCAGTTCGCCGAGCGCGGGTTCGAGCCGGGCGCGGAGATCTCGGCGCCGCGCGTGGTGCTCGTCGGCGAGGCGGCCGGCATCGACATCGCCACCGGCGAGGGCATCGGCCAGGCCATCGAGTACGGCGCGGTCGCCGGTCCCTACCTCGCCCGCGCGTTCGCGAAGCAGCGGTTCGGATTCTCGGACTGGCGGACCACGGTGGACCACCACCACCTCGGCTGGCAGCTGCGGATCCGGCACGCGTGCTACCGCTGGTTCTACGGACCGAAGCGCCGCACGGTGGAGCGCGTGATGCCGCGCGTGCCGGCGATGTTCCGCGTTGCCGTCGAGGACTTCGCCGGCGTGCCGATCTCGAAGCTCGCGTTGCTCCGCGGCGCCGGTCAATTTCTCGCGGCGGTCGCGCGCGAGAAGATGCGCCCCGAGGACTAGCCGGTCAGCGCGGGAGCGAGCCCGCGGAGGTCCCGTGTCTCGAGGATGGTCTTCGGCGCCCCGTGCTTCGCGACCTGGATCATCGCGCGCCCCAGCTCGTCGGAGGTGGTCACGTACTTCGGCAGCACGAGCTTCCACAGCGGATACATCCAGCCGAACGCGGAGTAGCTCCAGCGCGTCCACCTGGACTTCGACTTCACCCCGTGGCGCGGCTGGATGTACGCCGGCCGGATCATGTACGCAGCCTTGAACGGCATCGCGAGCAGGGCGTTCTCGGCCGCGCCCTTGACCCGCGCCCACATCGACCTCTTGTTCTCGGTCGAGTCGGTGCCGACACCGGTGACGAACAGCATCGTCATGCCGGGGTTGTGCTTCGCCATCACGCTCGCGGCGGCGATCGTGGTGTCGTAGGTGATGCGCTTGTAGTCGGCCTCGGTCATTCCCGCCGACGACACCCCCAGGCACCACAGGCACGCGTCGTAGCCCGTGAGCTTGTCGGCGATGCCCGAGAAGTCGAGGAAGTCCGCGTGCACGAGCTCGGTCAGCTTGGGATCCGCGGACGCTGTTGCCGCGCGAACCACGGATAGGACCGCGGTGACCTCGGGATCGATCAACAGCTCGCGCAGCACCGCCTGGCCGATCATCCCCGTGGCGCCGAACAGGATCGCTCTCATCGTGCTCGATGATCGTCGTGCGGTTCGTGCCCCGGTCGCGGCTCGGGCGCGACGATCTTGCCGGCCTCGTCGACGAGCGTGTGGCAATTCTCGCACGACAGCTCACCCGTGTTCGTCTGCGGATCGAAGACCGTGATGTGGAGCAGCTCGCCCATCATCGGCTCCACCTTGCCCACCATGAACGGCGTGAAGCGCTGGACCTCGGCGTCTTTGCCCATCAACGCCATGAACGCCTCGGGACTGTTCGGCAGCGGCCGGATCTTCGGGTTCGGCATCTCGTACACGCCGTCCTCGGTACCCGGGCCGTGGCACGTCTTGCAGTCCATCGCCTGATACTTCGGATCGAACGCGGCGAACACGGCCTTCGCCTTCGGCATCACGACCTTCTCCATGTACGCGTGACGCTGATCCGCGTTCATGTCCTTCCAG
>JAYVLW010000056.1:0-3517 GCA_043759315.1 Myxococcales bacterium | reverse complement strand
GATCACCACCAGTGACGGCGGCCGACGTACACGACGTTCGTCTGCGCCGGCTGTGGCCGGTTCATGGCGAGCGCCGCGAACAACAGGATCGTGTTCGAGCCACCGAACAGGCTCTGGGCAGGCTTCTGCGCCGCGAGGTCCTTGATCGAGCTCTGCAGCCCTGCGAGCTGGGTCGTCAGCGCCGAGGAGGAGCCCGACGAGCCGGTCGGGGTCTTGTTGTCGACGGTCTTGGTGCCGCCGATGACGGAGTCGAGAGAGTCGTGGTCGAGTACGGTGAGGTTGGACATGGCGTGTTCCTTTGCGGTGATGTCCTGACCTTGAGCAGGGGCCATGCCATGCGTAACTCACTGTGATCCCTTGGCTTGGGATCCTCCGAGTGCAGTACCTCGGGTTACGGATCGAAGCCCGGAGGTGACAGCCGCCGAGATCGACGTCTTCAAGCACGGACCGTTTCCCTGGCGTCACTGCACCAGGAACCGCTGCTCCACGACGGAGCGGACGGGCTGGCCGTTGTCATCGCGCGCCGGGTCATAGCGGAACCGCCAGATCTGGGCGGAGGCAATGTCATCACGGCGGCCGCCGAACCCGCGCACCAGGGTGGCACCGGCGACGAAGCCGTCGGCGTCCACCGTGACCCGCATGACGTAGAGCTCGCCATCGTCGACGTCGCGCTGCCGGCTCGGAAACATCAGCCGGGCAGGTCGCGCCTTCGACACCTTCGGCGCCGGCGGTGGCGGCGGCGGCGGTGCAGCCCCCGTGACTCCGCCGCCATCCCCAAACCCGATCCCCGTGCCTCTGCCGTTGCCCCGCCCCGCCCCGAGACCGTCGAGCGAGCCGGAGCCACCCGCGGCTCCGTCGGGATCCAACGTGCCTTGGCCGAGCGTCGGTGGCTCTTCGAAGGTGATGGCGCCACGTGGATCGTCGAACGCGTCCGTCGTCGCGGCCGCGGGATCGGTGCGCAGCGAAGGGCGGGAGATCGACCGCGCCGTCGCCTCGCGCGAGGCGACGATCACGCGCTTCGGCGCGCTCGATCGCTCCGGAGCCTCCGTGCGCGCAGCTCCGCCGGCCGGCGCTTCCGCACTGCCCGGCAACGTCGTGGTCACGTCGATGGTCTGCACCGGCGCCGGCGGTAGCTGCAGATCGACCACCTCGATCGTGACGCGCGGGCCCGACGGCGGCCGCGCGGGCGGCCGCGCGATCGCGAACAGCACCGCGCCGATCACCGCGTGGACCACGAGCGAGCCGACCAGCCTCACCGGATCGAGTCTCCGCGATCGTCTGCTCGCGCGCATCTCACGGCGCCTGATCCGCTGCGACGTCGGCGCTTCGGCGCGACCGCGCGTAGGCGCACGCGCCTCATCGTCGCGCGCCCACCGTGGCGCCGCCGCACGGCCAACCCCCGGGATCTTCGTAAGAAGGTCATGCACTCGATCTTGCAATGACCCACCGCGATGCCGGCCGCCGCTACCAGCAATGTCGTCCCCCTGAAGGGCGATCTGGTGCGGACGACCGTGCGCCGCCTGCATCGCGATCTCCGTGTCGTGGCTCGGCGTCGCGACAAGGCAGCGGTCATCCTCGACTTCTCACAGGTCGGCAAGATCGACTCGTCGGGGCTCGCCGCGATCTCGGTGCTCTCGCGTCAGCTGCAGCGCACCGGGCGCAAGCTCGAGCTCGCGAAGCTCTCCGCGCACCACGAGGCCACGCTCGCGCTCCTCCCCAAGGAGGCCGCCCAGACCGAGCCCGTCGAGCCCCCGCCCGGAACGCTCGAGCGGCTCGGCGGCGCGGTGATCGACGCCGGCGACGGTGCGCGCGGCCTGCTCGGATTGATCGCCGAGACGTTCCGCCAAGGCTTCGCGGTGCTGACCAGGCGCAAGCGGCTGCCGCGAGGCTCGCTCTCGACGCAGATGGCGCGCATGGGCGTCGATGGCATCTTCATCGTCGGCCTGCTGAGCTTCCTGCTCGGCATGACGATGGCGTTCCAGGGCGCCGTGCAGCTCCAGCGGTTCGGCGCCGGGCCGTTCGTCGCCGACATGATCGGCCTGACCATGGTCCGCGAGATCGGGCCGCTGATGACCGCGGTGATCCTCACGGGCCGCACCGGCGCAGCGATCGCCGCCGAGCTCGGGACGATGCGCGTCCGCTCGGAGATCGACGCGCTGACCACGATGGGCATCGAGCCCATTCGCTTCCTCATCCTGCCGCGCATGTTCTCGATCACGATCGTGGGGCCGGCGCTGTCACTGCTCGGGATGTTCATCGGCATGGCAGGCGGCATGCTGGTGGCCGCGCTGACGCTCGATCTTCCCGTGACGATGTTCTGGCAGCGCCTGGTGCAGCGGATCGAGATCGGGGACTTCGCCCACGGCCTCCTCAAGAGCCTGGTGTTCGCGTGGATCATCGGTTTCGCCGCGAGCCACCTCGGCATGCGCGCCGGCGGCGATGCCTCGAGCGTCGGCAGCGCGACGACACGGACGGTGGTCACCAGCATCTTCTGCATCATCGTCGTCGACGCGCTGTTCGCGACGGTGACGCTGCTCGTGAGGCACGGATGAGCCCGCCCCTGGTCGAGTGCAAGAACCTGGCGGTCGGATACGACGACAAGCCGGTCCTCGAAGGCATCGATCTGACGATCGAGGCCGGCGAGATCGTCGCGCTCCTCGGCGGCTCGGGCTGCGGCAAGTCGACGTTGCTGCGCGCGATGACGGGCCTGTTGCGGCCGCTTTCAGGCGAGCTCCGGATCCTCGGCGAGCCGCTGTACGACCTCTCTCTCGAAGACCGCGCGAAGCTGCTCCGCCACACCGGCACGGCCTTCCAGCAGGACGCGCTGTTCGGGTCGATGACGGTGGGCGACAACATCGCGCTGCCGCTGACCGAGCTGACGAAGCTCCCGCAGGTGATCATCGACGAGATGGTCGCGCTGCGGCTCGCGCTGGTCGGCCTCCCCGGCCACGAGCGTCGTCAGCCCGCGAGTCTGTCGGGTGGTCAGCGCAAGCGCGCCGCCCTCGCTCGCGCCTCGATCCTCGACCCCGAGATCATGTTCTGCGACGAGCCGTCCGCGGGCCTCGATCCCGCGATCGCAGCGGCGATCGATCAGACGCTGCTCCAGTTTCGCGCCGCGCTCGGCGTCACCATCGTGATCGTCACGCACGAGATCGCGAGCATCGAGGCGATCGCGGATCGCGCGGTGATGTTCGCGAAGGGCGCGATCGTCGCGGCGGGCACGATCGACGAGCTGAAGGCGAGCAAGGACGAAGAGGTCTTCAACTTCTTCCATCGGGTCGCAGAGCAAACCGGCCCCACGATGACGGCGAGGTAATCCCATGGTGAACAAGGCACAGCGCATCAAGGTCGGCATCTTCGTGGCAATCACGGCCGCGCTGATCGCGATCGTCCTCGTGGTGTTCGGAGGCATCCGGCTGTGGGAGAGCAAGTCCCACTTCACGATCGAGTTCGACGACAGCGTGATGGGCCTGGAGAAGGGAGCGCAGGTGTACCTCAACGGCATCCGCGTCGGCCG
>JAYVLW010000055.1:0-6716 GCA_043759315.1 Myxococcales bacterium | reverse complement strand
TCGGTCTCCGCCGTGGGCTCGCTCCGCGAGGAGATCGCTCCCGGGGACGTCGTCCTCCCGCGCCAGTTCATCGACCGCACCAACGGCCGGCCGTCGACGTTTTTCGGCGACGGCGTCGTCGCGCACGTCAGCCTCGCCGATCCCGTCTGCGATCCACTGGCCGACGCACTCGTGACCGGGGCGCGTAGCGAGTCCGACCGAGTCCACCCGTGCGGCACCTACGTCTGCATCGAGGGCCCGCAGTTCGGGACCCGGGCGGAGTCCGAGATGATGCGCGGGTGGGGCGCCGACGTCGTCGGGATGACCAACCTCCCCGAGGCGCGCCTCGCGCGCGAAGCAGAGCTCTGCTACGCGACCCTCGTTCTGCCGACCGACTACGACTGCTGGCGGACGCGGACGGACGAGGTCCGCGTCGCGGGCGTCCTCGGCGTGCTGCACGCCAATGTCGATAAGGCCCGGCGGATCGTCGCGCGGACCATCGCGGCCCTCGATCCCGCGCGCGCCTGTGCGTGCCGGACCTCGCTCGACACGGCGCTGGTCACCGCGCCCGAGCTGATCGATGTCGCCGCGCGCACGCGGCTCGCCGCGATCCTGGCGCGGCGCCTGGGAGCGACATCATGATGGTCGCCGCGCTCGCGCTGGTGGCGACCGCGATGTTCGTCGCCTTCGCGAACTGGCTCGTGACGGTCCCCGGGGCGGCGGTGCTCGGCGTCATCGCATATCTGGTGATCCGGTGGGTCGCGTGACGCCTTTCTTCCGAATCGTGGCCGGGCTCGCGGTCGCGGCCGCGATCATCGCGGCCATCGTGGTGCTCCCGCTCCGGACCTGGGCCGCGTCGCTCGTCGACTGGATCCACGGCGCCGGGGCCCTCGGGATCGCGGTCTTCGTCGTCGCATACGTCGGTGCTGCCCTACTCCTGCTCCCGGGCTCCGCGTTGACCCTGGGAGCGGGGTTCGCCTACGGACCGCTCTGGGGCACGCTGCTCGTCGTACCCACGAGCGTCGTCGCCGCGGTGATCGCGTTCGCCGCCGCACGCCGCGGAGGACGTACGCGGATCGTGCGCCGCATCGAGCGCGATCCGCGGTTCGCGGCGATCGATCGGGCGATCCGACGGTCGGGCTTCAAGATCGTGGGGCTGCTCCGGCTCTCGCCGGTGTTCCCGTACTCCGTCCTCAACTACGCGCTCGGCCTGTCGGGGGTCCGGTTTCGCGACTACCTGTGGGCATCCCTCGTGGGCATGTTCCCCGGCACCCTCCTCTACGTCTACCTCGGATCGGCGATCACCAGCGCAGGCGACCTCGGGGCGAAGCCGACCGGATCGCCGCTCAGCGCATGGCTCTACTGGCTCGGCCTGGGCTGCGCGCTCACGGTCGTCGTCATCGTCACGCGCATCGCGCGCCGCGCACTCCGCGACGAGCTCGTTGTTCCATCCCGCACCGCGGAGCTAGCGCCATGACCGTCACCGCAGTACGCGAGCTCCCCGACGACGATCACAACCGCGCACTGATCGCAGCCGTCCATCCGGCGGACTGGCAGAACCCGACTCCGCGCGGGCGCTACAACCTCGTCGTGATCGGGGGCGGCACCGCGGGCCTGGTCTCCGCGGTCGGGGCTGCCTCTCTCGGTGCGCGGGTCGCCCTCGTCGAGCGCCACCTTCTGGGAGGCGACTGCCTGAACTACGGCTGCGTGCCGTCGAAGGCCCTGATCCGCGCCGGCCAGGCCACGCACGACGTGCGCACCGCTTCGGCGCTCGGCGTGTTCGCGTCGACCGTCCGCGTCGACTTCCCCGCGGCGATGGACCGCATGCGCAGGTTGCGTGCACAGATCGCCCCGCACGACTCGGCCGCGCGCCTCGCCGGCCTCGGGATCGACGTCTTCCTCGGCGAGGGACAGTTCGTTGCCTCGAACGCACTCGAGGTCGAGGGCCAGCGGCTCGGCTTCGCGCGCGCGGTGATCGCGACCGGCGCGCGTGCGGCCGTCCCCGCGATCGAGGGGCTCGCCGAGCTCGGCTACCTGACGAACGAGTCCGTGTTCTCGCTGACCGAGCTCCCTCGTCGACTCGTGGTGGTCGGTGCGGGCCCGATCGGTTGCGAGCTCGCGCAGGCGTTCCGCCGGCTGGGCAGCGAGGTCACGATCGTCGACCGGTCCACGCAGCTCCTCCCCCGCGAGGACCCCGATGCGGCCGCCGTGATCGCCGCGCGGTTCGCAGCCGAGGGGATCGAGGTCGTGCTCGGCGCGACACTGGTCCGCGCCGAGCGCCGCCAGGGGGGCAAGGCGATCCTCTACGACCGCGGCGGCGAGCCCGGCGAGGTGATCGGCGACGCGATCCTGATCGCGATTGGCCGTGCCCCGAACGTCGAGCGACTCGGGCTCCCTGCCGCGGGCATCGACGCGACCGCGCGCGGCGTGCAGGTCGACGATCGGCTCCGGACGACGAATCGCCGCGTGTTCGCCGCGGGCGACGTCGCCTCGCGCTACCAGTTCACGCACGCCGCCGACGCGATGGCGCGGATCGTCCTCCAGAATGCGCTGTTCTTCGGACGCAAGCGTGCCTCGGGGCTGGTCATCCCGTGGTGCACGTACACCGATCCGGAGATCGCCCACGTGGGCCTGTACGCCCACGAGGCGGAGGAGCGTGGGCTCGCCTTCACGACGCTCACGGTGCCGCTCGCCGGCGTCGATCGCGCGATCATCGACGGCGACACCGAGGGCTTCGCGCGCGCGCACGTCGATCGCAAGGGCCGGATCCTCGGCATCACGCTGGTGTCACGCCACGCGGGCGAGTCGATCGGCGAGGCCGTGCTCGCGATGACGCACGGTCTGCGGATCGGCGCGCTGGCAAGGGCGATCCATCCGTACCCGACCCAGGCCGAGGCGCTGAAGAAGCTCGGTGATGCGTTCCAGCGCACGCGTCTGACGCCACGCGTGCGCGGCATCTTCGAGCGCCTGCTCCGGTGGAGGCGGTGATGGAGCGCGCGGCCGTCTGCATCTTCGCGAAGCCGCCCGAGCCCGGACGGGTCAAGACGCGGCTGGCGCCCGCGCTGGGCGAACACGGCGCGGCGGAGCTCGCGAGGGCGTTCCTCGTCGACACCTGCGCGACCGCCCGCGCCCTGCCGTGGGCGACGTCGATCATCGCCACCACCGGTGCGTTCGACGAGCGGCTCGCCGCCGAGCTGGCGTTGCCCGAGTGGTCGCAAGGCGATGGCGACCTCGGCGCTCGGCTCGAGCGGATCCTGCGACGCGGCCTCGCCGAGCAACCCATCGCCCTCGCGATCGGCGCCGACTCGCCCGGCCTGCCCCCGCGGCTCCTCGACGAGGCGCGCGACGCTCTCGCCACCGCCGACGCCGCGATCGGACCGACCGCGGATGGTGGGTTCTACGTGCTCGCGCTGCGCCGGTGTCCCGACGGCCTCCTGGCCGACCTGCCGTGGAGCCGCACCGACACCTTCGCGCGAACGCTGGAGCGGCTGCGGGATCGGGGGCTAACGGTGCGCGTGCTCGCGCCGTGGTTCGACGTCGATCGCCCCGACGATCTCGTGCGGCTCCGCGAGCTCCTCGATCGCGGCGAGATCGTCGCGCCGGCTACCCAGCAACAGCTCCACGCGCCGCAGCTCTCGGTGGTCATGCCGGTGCTCGACGAGGAGCGCCGGATCGCGGGCGCGCTCGACGACGTACTCGCCCTGCCAGGTGTGCGCGAGGTGATCGTCGTCGACGGGGGCAGCAAGGATCAAACCGTCGCACTCGCACGGCAACACCCGGTCCAGGTGATCGAAGCGCCTCGCGGTCGTGCGCGCCAGATGAATGCCGGCGCGGCCGGCGCGCGTGGAAGCTCGCTCCTGTTTCTCCACGCCGACACCACGCTCCCGCGCGACGCCGCGCAGCACGTCGAACAGGTCCTCGCAGATCCGGAGGTGGTCGCCGGCGCGTTCCGGACCTGGACGGTCGCCGACGCGCCCGCCCCGTGGTTCGCACCGGCGCTCCACGCCGCCGATCTCCGGTCGCGGTACACGCGCCTGCCCTACGGCGACCAGGCGATGTTCGTGCGCACCGATGCGTTCTGGCGCGCGGGCGGATTTCCCGATCAGCCCCTGATGGAGGATCTCGAGCTCTCGCGACGGCTCCGCGCCCTCGGCGCGATCCGCACGGCGCCCGCGACGGTCCGGGTCTCCGGGCGGCGGTTCGTGGCACGACCGATCGCCTACACCCTCGCGGTCAACGTGTTCCCGTTGCTGTATCGGCTCGGCGTCCCGGCGACGCGACTCGCACAGCTCTACCAGGCGGTGCGGTGATGGCGACGATCGCCGATCTTCCGCTCTGGGTGCGCGCGACGCTGAAGCTCTATCCGTGGCGGAAGGTCTCGCCGACACCGTTCGCCAGGCTCGGCAAGCCCCTCGCGGCCTGCCGCGTCGCTCTCGTCACGACCGCGGGCCTGGTTGTCTCGGGAGACGTCCCGTTCGACGATGCGGTTCGCGGCGGTGACTGGTCGCATCGCGTGATCCCGGCCAACCTCGACATCGCGTCGCTCGGCGAGTTCCACCGCAGCAGCTCGTTCGATCACGCGGGTATCGAGGCCGATCGCAACCTCGCGCTACCGCTCGATCGACTGCGCGAGCTCGTCCTCGATGGAACGATCGGCGCGGTCGCGCCGCGGCACCTCTCGTTCATGGGATCGATCACCGCGCCGGCCCGCCTGGTCCAGCGCAGCGCCCCCGAGGCCGCCGACCTGCTCGTGAGCGACGAGGTCGACCTCGCGCTGCTGGTGCCCGTTTGACCGTTCTGTCACCAGACGGTCGGTCTGGTCCAGGCGGAGCTCGAGCGTCGCGGGATCGTGACGGCATCGATCACCATGCTCCCCGAGATCACCGCGAAGGTCGGACCTCCGCGCGCGCTCGACGTGCCGTATCCCCTCGGATATCCGCTCGGCGCGGCAGACGATCCGGCGCTGCAGACGACAATCCTCCGGCGCTTGCTCGCGACGTGTCTCCGGGCCGATGTTCCGTTCATCGAGGGCCTATGATCATCGATAACCTCCCTCCGCCGGATCTTCGAGAGCGAGCGGGCCGGGCTCGACGCCTCGTGCTCGCGCTTCTGATCGGCATCGGCGTCGGCTCGGCCGCCTACGTCCTCGCGAATACGCTGATCGCCGCCGAGCCCGCGAGCCTGCACCACCGGATGAGCCGCGACACCTTCGTGAGCTGGGTGGCGCTGGTCTCTGGCCTGGTCAGCTTCGTCTGCGCCGTGGTCGTTCAGAATGGCCTATCGAAACGTCGGTCGCAGACCGAGCGCCTGCCACGAGCCAGGATCCACTGATCCGGACGACCTCGACGTCGGTGTAACGAACCGCTGGCTCCCGAGACTCGCAGACATGCCGTCGATCCACGCCCCGGAGAGCGACCAGGTCCCGGACCTCTTCCGATCGCGACGCAACGGGAGCCGGCTCGCCGCGACTCTGCTCGTCGCCGGATCCGTCGCGATCTTGCTGCTGATGCGGACGATGACCGATGACGTCCATCGCGTGATGTTCGCGGCGATGGGTGTGGCGCTCGCCGTCGCCGGTGTCGCGGTCGCGACCCTGACCGGATCGGGTCGCTCCACCACCTTGGACGCCCCCATTCCAGAATGGACGGCAGCGGCGCCCGCGCACGTGACCTTTCGCCAGCCCCCGCCGGCACCGCGTGTGCTCGAGAGTGGTGAGGCCACCATGTCGAATCCGAGGTTGAAGATGTATGCGCGGCGAGGCTGTGGCTACTGCACGCAAGCGGAGCGGCTGCTTCGGGCCAAGGCCATCGCCTACGAGCACGTCGATGTCACGGGCGATTCCGCTACCCGGCTATGGCTGGCTCGAGAGACCGGACGTACCACCGTGCCGCAGATCTTCATCGATGGAGCACCGATCGGGGGCTACACCGATCTCGCGGAGCTCGATCGCCAGGGTGCGCTCGAACGTCTGCTCGGCGCTCGCCGAGTGTAGGCGGCCCCGCCTGATCCGCCAGCTCGCGCACCGCTGGACCATGGGTCACGCGATCAGGTTCGTCGACGTGGTGGCGCGTTCTTCGTCGGCTTTCGTGATCCGCCGCGGCGCGCGAGCGCGCTGGACTTCGAAGTCAAGGCGGAGGTGAACGCCAACCCCTTCGTTACCCAGCTGAGTAACGCGCGCGTCGTCGCGGTGCCCTGCTTCGCCACGTACACGTAGCCGGTCATCGGGCGTCCCGTGAAGTCCATCAGGCGGACGTGCGGTCGAGCAAGCGCGGCTTGATGAGCCTCGGAGCCCACGCGCACCATCAAGTCGGCGCCGGTGATGCCGCAGAACATCTTGCCGTCGATCAAGAACGCGAGCCCGCCGAACATCTTCTTCTCGGCGATGTCTCGCCGATCAGCGAGGGCGTCGCGGATCCGCGCGGCGAGGGCTTCATCGTAGGCCATCCTTCGTTCTTCCTTCCGAGGGCGCGCCGTCCGGTCTCGACGTCCAGCCGACGCCGGGCACGATAGCCTCTGAGGCCGCGAGTCGGTAGTGGGAGGAGCGGGACCCGATGGTTCAGAAACATTCCCCCGAGGTGTCCAAGACGAGGCTGCCCGACCGTCTTATGGTGCCGGCCGAGTCGGCCGACGGAACCCCAGAGGAGACCTCATGCCCAAGTATCTGTGTCTGCAACGAAGCCTGCCGAGCGCAAACGCCGAGAAGCCCTCCCCCGCCGAGATGCAGGCGATGTACGCCA
>JAYVLW010000054.1:0-5828 GCA_043759315.1 Myxococcales bacterium | reverse complement strand
CTGACCGGCTTCGTCGAGCCCGAGGTCACGCTCGTGCTCAGGCCGGGTGCCGAGAAGGAGCGCGTCGTGATGTTCGTGCGACCACGCGACCCGGAGCTCGAGGTCTGGGATGGGCGGCGCGCGGGTCTCGAGGGCGCGAAGGCCACGTACGGCGCCGACGAGGCGTATCCCGCGACCGAGCTGTCCGCGAAGCTGTGGGAGCTGATCTCGAACACCGAAGAGCTGCACTACTCGCTCGGCCTCGATGACGACATGGATCTGATGGTCGGGCGCGCGCTCGCCCGGTTGCGCAAGACGGAGAAGAAGGGAAAGCGCCCACCGCGCGCCGTGGTGGATCCGCGCGCCGCGTTGCACGAGCTGCGGCTTCGCAAGCGGCCAGAGGAGCTCGCCGCGCTGCGCAAGGCATCGCGGATCACGAGCGAGGCGCACATCGCGGCGATGAAGCTCGGGCGGCCCGGTGTGTTCGAGCACGAGCTCGAAGCGGAGATCAACTACACGTTCCGCAAGGCGGGCGGCACCGGCCCCGGCTACGCGACGATCGTCGGCACCGGCGAGAACGCGACGGTCCTCCACTACATCGAGAACCGCTGCGCGATCGCCGATGGCGACCTCGTGCTCGTCGACGCGGGCTGCGAGTACGATCATTACACGGCCGACATCACGCGCACCTGGCCTGCGAACGGCACGTTCAGCGCGCCGCAGCGCAAGGTCTACGAGATCGTGCTGCGTACGCAGGAGGCCGCGGTCGCGATGGCGAAGCCCGGCGCGACGATCGACCAGCTCCACGAGCACTGCGTCAAATCGCTGACCGAGGGAATGATCGAGCTCGGGCTGCTCGCGGGGACCGTCGACGAGCGCGTCGCTGACCAGAGCTACCGCAAGTTCTTCATGCACGGCACCTCGCACTGGCTCGGGCTCGACGTCCACGACGTCGGTGCGTACACGAAGGCCGGCAAGGCGCGGTCGCTCGAGGCCGGGATGGTGATCACGGTGGAGCCGGGCCTCTACATCGCGGCCGACGCGCCGGATGTCCCGGCCGAGCTGCGTGGCATCGGCGTGCGGATCGAGGACGACGTCGTGATCACCGAGGCCGGCAACGAGGTGCTGACCGCGGCGTGCCCGAAGCAGATCGCAGAGCTCGAAGCGATCTGCCGGTCGGCGCGCTGAGTCCCCGTCTCTGCATTCCGCGAGTGACAGGTCGTGCACCGCGGCGCACGTGAAGTCGCGGGCTTCCGCCTGGCACACCGGCTGCTCTTGCTCCCGGTAACCATGAAGCCCATCGATCCCTCGCAACTCGCACACGTCACCGGCGGCGCCGGTGGCGCCATCCTCGGCAGCCTCTTGCAGAGCGCTGGTCCCATCATGAACGGCGTCGCCGGCATCATCGGCGCCGCGAAGAGCGGCAAAGGTGGCGGCGGCGGCGGTGGCGGCGGGAGCGCCGGACCCGCGCCCGGACCGGCACCGAGTGGCGGTGGCGGCGGCGGCGATCCGTTGGTCTCCGTGTCGGTCTCGATCAACGGCGTCAAGGCCGCGTAGCTCCGATGTAGGCGGTCGTGGGGGCCGAGGCTCCGTTCCCCACGAACCGGCCCCAGATCAGGGCCCGAAACCGGGCGGTGCGCGAGTTGTGCATTGTGGACCTAACTGTGCGGTCGAACGGTGCAATCCAGGGATCTGGGGACAGGTGACCCGAGTGGCACGAACCGTGGATTTGTCATTCACCATGCGCAGTCTCCTGGTCGGTACCCTCCTCCTCCTCCCCGCCGTCGCGAGCGCGGAGGTTGCCGTGCGGCAGCTCAAGGCGCCGGGCACCGCCGCCTACGGCGACATCGTCTCCGGCACCCCGACCATCAACGACCTGCGGTTCGCTCGCCAGGTGCTGCCCCCGTCGGGCACGACCGCGACCGCGACCGCGCTCGCGCAGAGCAAGGTCATCTACCTCAACAAGAACGGCGTGACGCTGCAGCCGGGCAACAACGACTCGCGCACGAACCGCTCGACCCTCGCGTCGCAGGCCACCACGCTCCCCGCGTGGAACGTCAGCGCGACGACCTGGACCGCGACCGTCAACTGCATGAAGGATCTGTTCGCTCCGTTCGACGTCCAGGTCACCGAGAACGACCCCGGCGCGACGACTCCTCACATGGAGGCCGTGTTCGGCGGCTCGCCCACGCAGCTCGGCATGCCGAGCAACGTCGCCGGCGTGTCCCCGTTCACCACCGATTGCTCGGTCATCGAGAACTCGATCGTGTTCACGTTCACCGCCGTCCTCCCCCCCACCGACGCTCGCCTCGCCTGCGAGATCATGGCGCAGGAAGTCGCGCACTCGTACGGCCTCGACCACGAGCTGCTCGCATCGGACCCGATGACCTATCTCGACTACACCGGCAACCGAACGTTCAAGAACCAGACGGTGTCGTGCGGCGAGGACGTCACCCGCCCGTGCGGCATCAACGGCTCGACCTGCCGCGCGAACCAGAACTCGGTCACGCTCCTCACCGATCGCCTCGGCGCGAAGACGGGTGACCTCCTGGCGCCGACCGGCTCGATCACCTCGCCCTCCGTCGGCGCGACCGTGCCGCCCGGCTTCAACATCTACGTCACCGCGACCGACAACATCGCCGTCGCGAGCGCGAAGCTGTTCGTCGACAACGTGCAGGCCGACATGCAGAGCGGCGCCGGCCCGTTCACCTTCGCGACCTCGTCGTCGCTCCCCGAGGGCAGCCACCGGTTCAAGGTCGAGGTCGCCGACGCGGCCGGAAACCTCGTCACCACGCAGGAGCTGACCGTCACGCTCAAGAAGGGCGCCACCCAGCCTCCCCCGCCCGGCGGCGGCGACAACACGGGTGGTGGCGACACCGGCGAGATCACCGGCGGCTGCTCGACGAGCGGCACGGGTGGCAGCCTGCTCCTCGGCCTGTCGCTCCTCGGCCTGGTGATTCGCCGCCGACGCTGAACAACAAGTTTCGCTGGTTCTCCCCCAGGAATGCCCGCTCCCCCGAGCGGGCATTCCGCTTTCTGCGGTGCTGCGCGGCCATGTTCTTCCTGCGCACCCCACATGCGTGGGGCCGGCAATTCGGCTATAGAGCCCCGTCGTGTTGACTGGAAAGCAGCGTCGTTACCTCCGTGGCCTCGGCCACGAGCTCAAGGTCGTCGTCCAGGTCGGTAAGGGCGGCATCGACATTGGCTTGATCGCGGCGGTCCACCAGGCCCTGAACGATCACGAGCTGGTGAAGATCCGGGTCGCGGACAACGCGGCTCTCGATCGCCACGAGGCGGCGGACGCGATCGCGCAGCAGACCAAGAGCTTTGTCGCGCAGGTTCTCGGCAACACCGTCCTCCTCTATCGCCCCGATCCCGACGAGCCAACGATCGCGTTGCCGTAAGCGGTGACTTCTGCGCGTTTCGCGCACGATCGGTGGCGGCGAAATCGACGACGATTCGAAAAAATGTCTACCGCGGAACGCGAGCGATCCGTAGAGTGATTCCTGTGGAACGCACCCTCGTGGCGTTCACCACTCTCCTCCTCAGCGCCGGCGCCGCCCACGCCTCGCACCCACACCAAACGCTCCAGACCGAAGGCACAGAGCTCGTAGCGACGCACCAGTTCGTAGGCACCGCATCCCCGAGCGGACGCGTCTTCGCCCGACAGGTGCTCCCTGCCAACCCGACCGCGGCCGCCTCTGCGCGCGCCGAGAGCCGCGTCATCTACCTCAACCGCGACGGCGCCGTCCTGTGGCCCGGCGACGCCAACGACTCGGCGAGCCAGACCTCGACCATCGTCAGCCAGCCGACCTCGATCGGCGGCTGGGACATCGACGACGAGACGTGGGCCGACACGGTGGCCTGCGTGCGCGATATCTATCGCCCGTTCGACGTCACCGTCACCGACGAGGACCCCGGCGACGCCCCGCACATGGAGGCCCTGTTCGGTGGCCATCCCAGCGACGTCGGGCTCCCCGCAAACGTCGCCGGCGTGTCGCCGTTCACGACCGACTGCGCGATCATCGAAGACTCGATCGTGTTCACGTTCACCGACGTGATGCCCGACAACGCCCGCACGATGTGCGAGGTGATGGCGCAGGAGATCGCGCACAGCTACGGCCTCGACCACGAGATGCTGGCGTCCGATCCCATGACGTACCTCGACTACGCGGGAGATCGGACGTTCCAGAACGTGGAGGCGCCCTGCGGCGAGAACGGCAACCGCCTGTGCGGCATCAACGGCAACATGTGCCGGCAGAAGCAGAACTCCGTCGCGCTCCTGACCCAGCGCCTCGGCGCGAGGGGTGGCAACACGCCGCCCGGAACCGATCCGCAGAGCGAGTCGCGCGAACCGGGCGTCCAGGGCGTCGGATGCTCCGCCGCCGGCGGGCGACACAGCCTGGTGCTCGGTCTCGTCGCGCTCGTGTTGCTTCGTCGTCGACGATCACGCGCCTAGCGCGCGGATCGCCCTCGCCCTCGCCCGGGGCGAAGCCGCGCGCGCGACGCGTCCGAATCACCCACGGATGCGTCGCGCGCTGAGGGTCAGCGTGCCGCGAGCCCGGCGCGCCGGTAGCCCGGCCCGCGACGCCAACCGCGCCGACATGCGCGAACTGCGCACGCTGGGTAAGCTCGCTCCAGGCTGCAACCAACACCGAGCAGCGCGAGATGAAAGAAGGCGTGAGGTCCGGGCCCGCGCACGCTCGCGTAGATTGTCTGCGTGAACAACTCCATCCATGCGGTCGCGTTCCTTCTCCTCGGCGCGTGCGCGGGGGTCGATGGTGGATCCTCGGACGCGAGCGACCCCGGAGGAAAAGCCGACACGCCCGACGGAGATGGCGGGGCGACGTTCACGCTGCCGCCCGTGAATGCGAAGGTCGACTACCAGCTCGGCGGTGCCTACGCGCCCGCGACCGGCGTACGGATCGTGTCGCGCGACCGCACCGCGCAACCGGCCTCGGGCCTCTACAACATCTGCTACGTGAACGGCTTCCAGATCCAACCGGGCGAGGAAACGTTCTGGACAGCACAGCATCCGACACTGATCCTGCGCGACGCCGGTGGCGATCCCGTGATCGACGCCGACTGGAACGAGATGCTGATCGATGTCAGCACCGCGGCGAAGCGCAGCGCCGTCGCCGCCATCGTCGCGGACTGGATCGAAGGCTGCGCGACCGCCGGCTTCGACGCGATCGAGATCGACAACCTCGATTCATTCTCGCGCTCCGGCGGGCGCTTGACCGAGGCGAACAACGTCGCTGCGATGCACTTGTTCGCAGCAGCTGCGCACGCGCACGGCCTCGCCGCGGCGCAGAAGAACTCGTCGGAGCTCGTCGGGCGCAAGACGGACATGGGCACCGACTTCGTCGTCGCCGAGGAGTGCAATCACTACGGCGAGTGCGGTGACTACATGGCCGCGTACGACGACCACGTGATCGTCATCGAGTATCTGCGCGCGGACTTCAATCGCGGGTGCAGCGACTTTCCGGGGCTCTCGATCGTCCTCCGCGACCGCGATGTGCGCCCGCGGGGCGCCTCCGGCTACGTGTTCGACGGCTGCTGATGTGGGGTGACGAGATGACGAGCTACTTCGCGACGCGATGAAACTCGACGAAGAACCGGACGTCGCCCTCGGGGATCACGCGATGCAGGACCTCGGGAACGACGATGCCGCGCACCCCGGGATCGAGGGTCTGCTCGCGCGCGAGCGGCGGCTCGACGATGTAGCGCAGCCGTCCCTCGAGGACGTGGATCACGCCCCACACGCCGGGTTTCGTCGAGTGGTCCTTGCGGAGCGCAGCGGGGATCGAGCGCTGATCGAAGTCCGGCGTACGCTTGTACGCGGCCCC
>JAYVLW010000053.1:0-7408 GCA_043759315.1 Myxococcales bacterium | reverse complement strand
GTTCGCGTTCGGCCCGCTTCCTGCTTCCCGCCGGGCGTATGAAGCGCCTCGCATTTCTGCTCCTTTCACTCGCTGCCTGCGCGACCGAGGGCGATCCCTGCGGCGCCGCCGCGGCCCACATCGCCGCCTGCTTCCCCGACCACGCGATCGTCGCGCCGAGCTGCGATCCCGACAGCGCCGACGACATCGCCTCCGCATCCTGCGACGAGCTGGCGATGCGCGACGGCAAGGCCGATGGCTGGTCCTGCGTGTGGATGCCGTGGCTTCCGAGCTGCGGTGGCGGTGGTGGCTCGAGCTCGAGCGGCAAGAAGATCGAGGTCGCCGTCGAAGAATGCGGCCCGGGTCCGCTGTGCCCGTACGTTCAGAGCGCACCGTGTGGCCTGGTCACGCTGCACAAGGGAAGCGCGGAGGTCGCGCGCGGCTACTCGTCCGGCGGCGGCCGCCTGACGTTCGAGGGCCTCGCGGCCGGCGAGTACACGGTCAAGGTCCACCACCGTGACAACTCGCTCGCGAAGATGCTGCCGGACCAGCTCTCCGACGCGCAGGCCCCTGCCAGCTCGAAGTTCACCGTCGGCAGCGGCGAGACGCCGTGGGCCCGGTTCGAGCTCGTCAACGGCTCCGCCGAGAAGCTCACTCGCTGCGCGCAGTCGCGCGGCAACCTCACCGTCAAGGACCGCGCCGGCCACGCCGTCGATCGCGCGCTCGTCGAGTGGGACTGGATCGTGGAGCACGAGGTCGACGGCGCGATCGAGCGGACGCGGCCCCTCTACTTCAGCGATCTGGGCGGCGAGAACGTCATCGGCTTCCGCATGCTCCGCGCCGGCACGCACAAGCTCCGGTTCGTGCGGGTCAACATCCCCAGCTACCTGCAGCGCCCGAACCCCGACTACGATCGCCTCCGCCGCGACTACGCGGCGAACGTCGCGCCGATCGAGACCACGTTCTCGGTCTCGGCGAGCCAGATCGGCGGGACCGTCTCGATCAACCGCACCATCACCGACCCGCTGCGCTGACCGACTCAGTCGGCGCGGTAGGTAAACCGGAGCTCGTAGTCGCAGAGGTGGAACACGTCCCCCTCGTCGATGCGCTTGTTGTCGATGCGCATGCCCTTGTAGTCGATGCCGTTCGTCGACCCGAGGTCCTTGATATAGAACGTGCCGTTGCGACGGATCACCGCGGCGTGCTTGCGCGAGATGTTGCCATCCTTGATCGGCAGATCCGACGTCTTGCTGCCGCGCCCGATGATGAACTGGTCCTTCGTCACGGGATAGCGCTGGCCGTTGTAGACGAGGAACAACGTTGGACCGGCCGAGCCCATCTGCGGCATCGGGTTCGATGCGGCGGGCGGCGGCGGTGCCGAGCTGTGATTACTCGACGGACCGTTGCGGCCCGCGCTCGGCGGGTTGTTCGGCGCGTAGCCCGGGGTCGGCGGCGCGGCGCGGCGCGGCTGCGCGGACGGCGGACCGTTCGTGACCGACGCGGGCTGTGGCGGCGGCGACGTTCCTGGCTGCGGGCGGACGCCGGGACCGGCGCCGCTGGCACCCGCGCCCTTCGGATATGCCGTCGGCCCGCCGGTGCTGTTGGGTGGAACCGGCTGGCCCCCCGTCACGTTCGGCGCCCCCGGCGACTGGTAGTTCTTCGAGCGCGCGTAGTAACGCATCGCCTCGTTGACGAGGTAATCGATCGAGCAATCGAAGTCGTTCGCCATCTGCTCGAACGTCTCCCAAAGGACGTCCCTGCAGTAGAAGTGGCGCATCGTCTTCTTGCTCTGATCCATGACTCCTCAGCGTAACGACACGAAGCCTGGTCGTGCCTCACATGACAAACGGACGACTGTCTCCCTCTCCCCGGCTGATAGTTACGATACTACATCCCCTGAAATCACGCGACTAACGCCCATCATTTGCAGGCCCCACGGAGGTGGGGCGCGCAGCAATGCAAAGCGTTTCGCAGGTCATTTGGGCGCCTGCCCGCTGCCGAGCGCATCGGCCAGATCCTTCGCGCGCTGCCCCAGGGTCGGGTCTTCCTTGCGGTCCTTGGGGTCCTTGTCGGACTGGTCCCCCCAGAACCCGACCAGCCTGTCCTTCGCACCCGAGAGCTGTGCGATCTTCGGCGCATCCTCGACGGATTTCATCAGGGTGAGCGCCTCGATCGCGACCCACCGGCTCATCCGGTGCTTGTCGCCAAGGAGCTGGCGCAACCCCTCCAGGACCTGGGCCCTCGGAGTCAGCTTGGCGATCTCGCCGGACACCGAGCCATTGAGGTCGTCCTTGGCGTAGGTGGCGCTGTCGGGAAGCGCCTTCGCCACGTCGACGAACGACTTCGTGCCGCCGCACTTCACCGCTGCGTACGCGATCGCGTAGCGGAACCGCGGCTCCTTGTGTGGGTAGGGGATCATGGCCATCAGCGGCGGCAAACATGCCGGGGCTCCGGTCGCGCGGATCAGCTCGATCGCATCGTTGACCGCCTGCCCCGGCATCGACTCGTCCTTCGCCACCGCCACCAACGCATCGAGATTGGGCACGAGCGCCGCCGCATCGGCGAGGTCGAACAGGCCGCTCGGATTCACGTAGGCAGTGTGCAGGGCGTTGAGCGCACGCTTGGGAAGCGTCGTGTCTCCGCGATCCATGTGCGCGATGTCGAGCACGTACTTGACTGCCTCCGGGTTGCCCGATGCGGCGAGGCCGATCATGAGCTCGTCGCCGATCCGGTTCTTCTGCTTGTCTTGACCCGGCGCGGCGATCGTCGCGTTCGCGATCGACATCAGCTTCTTGCCTCCCGGCGGGCCGACCATCCGCATCACCGCGGCTCCGAGCACGGCGCCGACCTTGGCGCGACCCTCGTAGGACACGGTCGCGTACCAGTCGATCAGATACGTATCGATCTGCTGCTTCTCCGCATCGGACCCGTACTTGCGCAGGCCGATCAGCGCGTCCTTCGCCGTGACCTGCGGCGGACCAGGGAGCGCGTCCTCCCGCTCGATCCGCGCGACGTCCCACAGCCGGGGAGCCAGCTTCTCGATCACCTGCACGCGGCGCGTGGGAGACATCGCCTCCATCACCTCCCGGACCTCGGGATCGTTCCCCATGCGAATCATGTTCGCGCCAGCGTGGGCGGAGAGATCGGCATCGAGGCCCTCGTCCCCGAGGGCCTTCTTGAGCTTCCCTGGGCCTTTCTGGGTCCGGGTCCACTTGTCGATGCTCTCGTGATCCGTCTTTTCGCAAGCGGCGGCCCCGAGGGACGCCACCACCACCGTGATCAGCAACAGGCGCGCAGACATGGCGCGAGCTTATCGTGGTGATACGTTCCGCGCGATGGCCGCACGGCGCATCCTCACACTCATCACCAGCGGCGCGATCGCGGTGAGCAGTGCCGTGGCGTCGCCGCGCAGCGACCCGACGACCGGTCGCGCCGTGTTCACCGGCGCGTCGGAGCCGAGCCCGACCTCGATCACGCTGAACCCCGCCGCGATCGGCCTCGATACGGAACTGACGAAGTTCTACTTCGCGCTGACGTCGACGCTCCAGCAACTCGGCATCGACCGCAAGACGATCGATCTCGATACCGGTGCGCTCGCCGACGGCGGCAGTGTGCGCGACGCACGCGTCGGTCCCGGCGGCGACCTGGCAGTCCTCTGGCATCCGAACGATCGCCTCACGCTGGGCGCCTCGGCGCGGTTGCCGCCGCCGGAGATGCAACCCGAGGGTCGCTCGGAGCTGCGCTATCACTCGCTCGGCAACGGCCAGCGCAGCTACCAGGCGAACATCGGCGTCAGCCTGCGCCTCACGAGCCGACTGTTCGTGGGCGCGAGCGTCGCGCACGAGAACAGCTATCTGCACCTTCGGTACGCGCGCGACACGGCACTCGAGGCCGGGCACGGCGCACGCGGGGTAGGCAGCGACTGCAACGGCGCACCGTGCGGCGTCGAGAACCCCGCGGCCACCGAACTGTACGACGTGGACGTGAGCACGCCGCTCCTCGCGACGACGAACCTCCGGGTCAACGTCGGCGCGGTCGTACGTGTCGGTCCCGATGTGTGGATCGCGCTCGCGTATCACACGCCTCCCGGCTTCGACATTCAGAGCTCGCTCGAGGGTTCGATGACTGTCACCCGCGCCCCGCGCGATGGCGGCGCGGTGCTACGCGGAGGATCGACCGTCCTCGTCCAGTATCCCGCGAGCCTGGACGCCGAGCTTCGAGCGCGGCTGCCCGAGGAGCTCGAGCTCCACGTCGGCGGGCGCTGGGAGGATCTCTCGCGCATGACCGGGTACGACGTGCGCGGCTACGGCAGCACGTTCGTTCCGAACGGCGTCCCGGAGCAGATGATCCGCGCCCGCGGCATGCATGACTCGTTCGCCGTGTGGGCTGGAGTCGAGCAACTCGACGTCGACGTGCGCAAGCCGTTCCGGTTCGGCGCACGCCTCGGCTACGAGACCGCGGCCGTCAACGACAACCGACTGTCCCCGCTCACTGTCGCGCCCGCGGCAGTCACGCTCGATCTCGGCGTCCAAGCGCGGTTCCGCTCGTGGGTGGTCCAGCTGTCGTATGGCATCGCGTACTCGCCGACGATCCAGGTCCGGGACAGTGCGTTCGATCCGCGCCACCAGCTCGACTGCATCGACGCGGACTACGACTACACCTCGACCGGTTGCCGCGCCACGCGCAACGGGTACGCGATTCCGACGGCAGCGGGCGACTATCAGCGCATCGATCACGCGGTGCGGCTCGGGTTCCGGTATGAGCTCTCCCCCTGACGCAGCCGCCATCGTGGTGTTCGGCGCGACCGGCCTCGTGGGCCGTCGCGTCTGCGCCGAGCTCGCGCGGGCAGGCATGCCGTTCGAGATCGCGGGACGCCGCGAAGCGGCGCTCGCCGAGGTCGCGGCGTCGGTTCCGGTCGCGCACGTCCATGTCGCGAGCGCCGGGGATCCCGCGTCCCTGGCGATGGCGTTCGCCGGGGCGCGTGTGGTGATCGATGCGGCCGGCCCGCTCCGGGAGTGCGCGGAGCCCGTGCTGGAGGCAGCGCTCACCGCGGGCGCTCACTACATAGATGTCGGCGGCGAACAGGCCGTGTTGCACGCGCTCCACGAGCGGCACGAGTCAACCGCGCGCCGCGCCGGTCTGGTCGCCCTGCCCGGCGCGGGCGTCGATTGCATGCTCGGCGATCTCGCTGCCGCGTGGGCCGCCGCGCACGTGTGCGGCCTCCCACCTGACCCGGGTCCGGTCGCGCGCACGGAGCCTGCACCGCGGATCGCCGACGATCGCCCGCTCGACGAGATCGCCGTCAGCTACGTGTTCGACGATCTCGCACTGTCGGCGGGAAGTCAGCGCGCGCTGTTCGGCGGCGTAGGCAGCCGCGTGCTGGTCTGGCGCCGCGATCGGTGGGAGGCGGGTCGCAACGGTGATCATCGCCGCATCAACGCGGGCCCCTCGCTCGGCGGCGAGCGCGATGCGATCGGCTATGCGGGCGGCGAGGTCGTCACGGTGCCGCGGCACATCGCGACGAACCTCGTGGCGACGTATGTCTCGACCACGCGCTCCGCGGGCGCGAGCACCGCGCTGCGCCTGCTCTCGCGCGCGCTGCCGTTCGTCCCACGCTCGGCCGGCGCGTTGCTCGCACCGTACGCCGCGCCCGATACCGA
The DNA here is from genome assembly GCA_043759315.1 of Myxococcales bacterium. Classification (GTDB taxonomy): domain Bacteria; phylum Myxococcota_A; class Polyangia; order Haliangiales; family Haliangiaceae; genus JABFXX01. The sequence goes on along the minus strand of JAYVLW010000053.1, from coordinate 1,769 downwards.
TTACGGCAAGACCGCCTTCGCGATCGTCGCTCAGGCTCGCCGAGGATTCTCGGCAGCGCAGGTCACCGTGCGCGGTCGCGATCTGTATCGCACGACCGCGGCGATCGCCGCGTGGTCGGCGCGCCAGCTCGTCGGCAGGCCCACAGGTCCGATCGGCATGCGAGCGCCGAGCGAATTATTTCGCGCGCAGTCCGCGTTGACCGAGCTCGGTCATGAAGCCGATTTTGTGCTCGAACCAAGCTTCGGCACGAGCCGCGCGTAAGCGTGGTATCAACGATCGATGTCGACGTCGTCACTCGGCTGGAAGCTCGAGGCCGAGGCACCCGCGGGACGCGGGACCACGGCGCGTCGCTACCGGCTCGCGAACGGGCTCGGCCTCATCACCGCGATCGACAAGCGGGCGCCGATCGTCGCGCTGCAGACCTGGTTCCGGGTCGGCTCCCGCCACGAGAAGCCCGGGGCCACCGGCATGGCGCACCTGTTCGAACACCTGATGTTCGGTCAGACCGAGAGCTTGCCGCCCGGCGAGTTCGATCGGCTCGTCGAGCGCACGGGCGGTGAATCGAACGCCGCCACCTGGGTCGACTGGACGTACTACCGCCTGTCCCTGCCCGCGCGCGACCTTCCGCTCGGCATTCGCCTCGAGGCCGAGCGCATGCAGCACCTCGTGCTCGAGACCGCGCCCGTCGAGTCCGAACGCGATGTGGTCACGAACGAGCGTCGCGAGCGCGTCGAGGACGACGTGGATGGGTGGCTGGACGAGCAGCTGATGGCGCTCGCGTTCACCGAGCATCCGTACCGCTGGCCGACGATCGGCTGGATGGAGGACATCCGCGCCCTCTCGCTCGCCGATATCCGCGCGTTCTATCGCACGTGGTACGCACCGAACAACGCGGTGATCATCTGCGTCGGCGACTTCGACGAGCCCGCGCTCCTGGATCTGATCGCGAGCCACTACGGATCGATCCCGTCGGCCGAGCTTCCCGAGGTCACGCGGGTGGTCGAGCCCGAGCAGACGCGCGAACGGATCGTCCGCGCGCCGAAGCCGATCGCGACCGATCGCCTGCTCGTCGGCTACAAGGCACCGGGCCAGGACGAGCCGGACTGGGCCGTGCTCGAGATCGTCTCGACCCTGCTCGCGGGGTGCCCGTCGGCGCGGTTGTACCGCCGCCTCGTGATCGAGAGCGAGGCCGCATCGAGCGTCGATGCCCAGCTCACGCCGTTCCGCGACCCGTCGCTGCTCCGCCTCGCGGTCACCGCGGCGCGCGGCCACACCGCCGACGAGATCCTCGCGATGATCGATGTCGAGCTCGCGAAGATGGCCGCCCAGCCACCGCTGAAGGCCGAGGTCGAGAAGGCGAAGGCGATCGCGGAGACCGATTTCTGGACCTCGCTCGTCGATGTCGATGGCAAGGCCGAGGCCCTCGGTCACTACGAGATCGCGCTCGGCGACTTCCGCAAGGTCACGCAGCTCGCGGAGCGACTCGCGCAGGTCACGGCCGACGATGTCGCGCGCGTCGTGAGGACGTACTTGAAACCGGAGCGCCGGACGATCGTGATCGCGGAGCCCGAGGCCGGCGGCGAACCAGATGACGGCGACGAGGATCCGGCGTGAGCGGACCGGTCGTCATCGTCGAAGCTTCTCCCGATACGCCGCTGGTCTGGTTCGACATCGCGATCCGCGGTGGGGCGTGCAGCGACCCGCTCGGCATCGAGGGGCTGCACCGTCACGCCTCCCTGCTCGCCCGCCGCGGGGCCGGTCGGCGTGA
>JAYVLW010000052.1:0-8637 GCA_043759315.1 Myxococcales bacterium | reverse complement strand
CTCGAGGTCCGGCGCGTCATTCCGTGTCTGGACCGCGAGGCCGTCGGCATCGTGACCGGCTTTGACTTCGCGAAGCTGATCGCGGCCTGAGCCTACCCGTCGCGTACCTGTCGGGGATCGGGGTTCTCACCCAGGGTGTGTGGCATGAGACCGGAGAAGTCCCCCACCCAGGTCGAGCTGGAGCTCGAGGCCCTCGAGAAGCGCTTGGTGGGGCGGCCGCACGAGATCCTCGGGATCGCCCCGGAGGCCAGCAACAGCGAGGCCTGCGCGGCGTTCGTCGCGATGTCGAAGGACTTCCATCCACGCCGGTTCGCGGACTTCGAGCCCCCGATCGTCCGGCGCGCGGGCCTGCTCTATCGCCACCTCCGTCACGCGCTCTCGCAGTTCACGGCTGCACGCCGCGATGATGCGGAGGCGCAAGCCATCACCCGCAAGTTCCAGCCGCTGCGGAAACAGTCGGAGTCCTGACGATCTCGATCGTTCTCGCGTAGGCTGGTACCGTCCGTACCGTGTCGTGTGCCAAGTGCCGGAGCGAGACGGCGACGAACCTGTGCGACGAGTGCGCGTCCGAGCTCGACACGCCCGTTCCGTTCATCGCCGAGCAGATCCTGTCCGCGGCCGCGCGCCCCCTGCAGGGCGCCCTCGTCGACGTGTGGGGCAGGATCCATCCGCTCGAGCTGCGCACCACGGTCGGCCGCACCCCGATGGCGCGCGGCGTCTCGATCCTCCACGCGTCCGTCTCCCGGCGGCACGCCGAGCTGACCCTGGACGACGACGGCTGGTCGCTGACAGACCTCTCGAGCAGCAACGGAACCCGGGTGAACGACCAACCGATCACCACGCCGACCCGGTTGGAGTTTGGCGACCGGTTGGCGTTCGGCGCCGTCGGTCTGTATTTCGTCGAAGATGATGGTCATCGCGTCTCACTCGACGCGGGTCAGCTGGACTCCCGCACCCTGCGCCCGGACGACGAGGCCAAGGTCGTGCGACTGCCCGATGGCCCCAGCGAGACAACGAACGCGGGCCTGCCGAGGTTCCCGATGCGCTTCGTGGAGGCACCGGCCGGGAACGGTGGGTTCGTCGAAGCGGCCGGGCACACGATCCAGCTCTCGATCACCCAGTACGCGATGCTCCGCACCCTCGCCGATCGAATGCTCGAGCAAGCCTCGACCTCCGCCCTCGTCCGCGGATTCGTGCCGTCGGCACAGCTGATCGCCGACCTGCCGTGGGATGCGGTCAACCCCGACGAGAATCACCTCAAGCAGCTGATCCGGAGAACTCGCCGGACGCTCGATTCTGTCCGCCTCGGGGGGCTGATCGAGTCGCGGCGCGGCTTTGGCTATCGGTTGCGCGTGATCCCCGTCGATCACCGCGCCCTGCCGAGCTAGCGCGAGCTAGCGCCTGAGGGTCACTCCGGCGGTGAGATGGACGCGCGTCTCGTCGTAGTCGGAGAGCACGTTCGCCATCGCCCGGATCGACATCCACGGTGCCACCACCACCTCGAGGCCGGCGCCCGCGTCCACGGCGAGCCGGCTCGACTCGAGATACGCCGCGAGCTGGCCGACCGGCCGCACCCGCCACGGACCGGCAGCGGTGAGTCCTGCCCGCACCGTCGTCACGGGATCGGAGGCGAAGATCCTCTCGACGCCGAGGTGCGGCCACACCCACTTCGAGACCCTGATCCCGACCTCCGCGCCGATCAGCGCGGCGTTGTCCGCACGCGCGCCGGTCAGGCCGCCGGTCGCCGTGACCGCCAGGAGCGGCGGCTTGCTGATGGCCGGCCGCACCGGCGAGGCGACCACGCGCTGGTCGACACCGATGGGCACCGACCCGAGGAGCTCGGTCGATCCCGCGAGCGAGATCTCGATCGAAGCACCCGGCGCGGCCGCCGCGGCGCGGATCGTCAACCGAACGCCGCGCGGCGTCGGTTCGATCTTCGCGATCTCCACGCCACCCCGCCCGGTCGCCCGGACCGCGGTCGGGTCGACATTGACGGTCTCGACGTCGATCGTCGACGTCTCGCCGACGTAGATCGTGGTAGTCGCCGCGGCCGACACCACCGCGATCTTCGGCGGCGGGACCTCGAGCACCGCCGTGGCCGTTCCCCGCGCCGTGGTGCAGGTGATGCGCGCTCGATCGTCGGCATCATGCCCCACGAGCACCGGCGCACTGTCGCCGGCCTCCGGTGCTTTCATTCCCGCGCGACAGCTCAGCTCCTTCGGCAACGCGAGCGGGGCTCCGATCACCACCGGAGCCGGGCGGGTCAGCTCGACGACCTGGATGAAGCGCCCTGCGCTCGCGACGCCCTCGAAGCCGCCGGCATCGACGCTCGACACCGTGACGACGTAGTCCGCCGCCGGAAGGTTCGCGGCCTCGAGCTTCGTGATCGTTGCTGGCACCTCGAGCCGCGCCTCGACGACGTCCACCGCGTCGGTGCGGGCGATCTCGATGCGGTACATCTGCGCGGTGGCGACCGGCGCCCATTCACCGCGGAGCGGGTGCGCGTCGCCGGCCCACGCGAGCACGAGCTCGCTGGCAGCGACCCAGGTGGGCGCGGGCGGCAGTGGTGTCGGCGTGGTCGGCGGCTTGTCGCGCACGACCTTCGAGCCGAAACCCGCACCCACCTTGACCTTGCCCTTGGCGTTCTGCAGCTGCGCCGGCTTGCCGCCGTGATTCGCGAGCCGGGTCTCGCCACCCCCGCCGACTTCGACGAGCGCCGAGCCTTCGCCGAGCTCGGCCGTTCCGGACGGCGTGGAGACCGTCATCCGTGGCTTGCCATCGAGCGCCGCGAGCCGCGACCGCAGAGCTCCGCGCTCGAGCGACGTACGCGCCATCGGCTGCTGGGTCGAGCTCGGGCCGAAGATCACCACCACGGTGTCCTCGCGCATGTCGATCGTCGACGAATCGACGAACTCGATCCGCGCCGACGACTGCTGCCGCGTTCCGACGCGCCACGTGCGGAACAGCGAGTCGCCGCCCGCGCCGGCCGTCCAGTCGGCGACGCCCGCCTTGCGGACCTCGACCTTTCCGCGCGGCGTGCGGAGCTGGGCGTCGGCCACGACCTGCGACGTGCCCGGGAGCTTCAGGATCTGCCCGGGCTTCAGCTTGTGCGGAGCGGGTCCGAGGCCGGGATTGAGCCGGTGAAGGACCTCGAGCTGCTTCGAGCTGCCGAGCTCGCGGGTGACGATGCCCAGGCAGGTATCGCCGTCGCGGACCGTGTAGTCACGGGTCGGCTCGGCGGCGGCCGCTGCGGCAACGAGCATCACGCCAAACGAGATCGACGAGACCATGGTCACGAGACGGTGGTTCACGGAGTACTCCTGGAGCGAAGTTCGAGAGCCCGACGCAGTTTGCGAACGATCGTGGACGGAACGAGTGGATCGAGGACGACCTCGATGACCCCGAGCCGCAGGAGCTGGGACACCCGCGCGAAGTTGTCTCGCGGGCAGCTCGCCACGACCGGCACGCCCGTCGCCACGAGCGCCGCGACATCCGCGGAGCTCTGCTCGATCGAGAGCCAGAGCACGGGATCGGTCGGCGTGATCTCGAAGCCCGCGAGCGAGAGCGCGGTGATGACATCCGCCCCGAGCGAACCGACGAGCCCGATGGGAATCGCACCTTCGCCCAGGGAGGGCGCGGGCAACGCCGCGGTGTCGTCGGCCTGGAGCGAGATCATGCGCGCGCCGCGATCCGAGGCGTAAGCCGCATCGCGGCGGCGCTCGTGCGGCTGTAGATTCTCGTCGAGGAGGCCGGCAAGCCGGCGACGCACGGCCTCCGCGGTCGGCCGCATCGCCGCGGCCTTCGCCAGCATGCGATCGACGAGCTCGACGAGCCCGGAGGGCGCGTCGGTCCGGAGCTCCGACAACCTCGGCGCCGGTGCGTACACCTGCTTCGCGAGCAGCGTCGCGGCACTGCCTTCGAATGGCGGTCTTCCCGTCAGCAGCTCGAACAGCATGCAGCCCAGCGCGTAGATGTCAGCCGCCGGGCCAACCACGTGCTGCGTGACCTGTTCCGGAGCCATGTACGCGGGCGTCCCGGCGAAGTGACCGTCCCGGGTCAACCGGCCATCCTTCGGATCCGCGGCATCCGTGAGGTACGCCATGCCGAAGTCGGCGACCCGGACGTGGAGCGGGGTGGTGGTCTCGACGAGTACGTTCTCGGGCTTGAGGTCCCGATGCACCACCCCGGCATCGTGGGCCGCGACGAGCGCATCCGCGATCTGGTACCCGGCGAGGCACGCCGTCTGATACGAGACCGGGCGCTGTTGCTCCTCGAGCCGGAGGAGATCTCCCTCGGTCAACAGCTGGAGCACCAGGAACCAGACGCCGTCGGCCTGACCGAAATCGAACGTCTGGATGATGTGCGGGTGATTGACCTGCGCGCCGACGCGCGCCTCGCGCTCGAACCGGGAGATCGCATCCGCCTGCTGGAGCACCCGCCCCGACATCACCTTGACGGCGACGTCGCGCCCGAGGCGAACATCGCGTGCGCGATACACGGTCCCCATCCCGCCGACGCCGAGCTCGGCCTCGATCGCGTACCGGCCGGCGAGCGTGCTGCCGATCGCCAGGGTCATGCGCGGACCTCGAACAGCTCGATGGGCTGCGCCTTGCCGATGATCGGGCGCACGCCGAGTGAGGTCCATCCCACGGGATCGGTGATGCGACCATGCGTCGCTGCCGTGGTGAGGATCTGGTTCGGGCGAGCGATCGATTCCAGCCGCGCGGCGACGTTCACCACATCGCCGATCGCGGTGAACTCCATGCGGGTGTCGGACCCGAAGTTTCCGACCACGGCTTCGCCGCTGTTGACGCCGATCGCGAGCTCGATCGCCACGCCGAAGCGCTCGAGCCACATCTCGTTTCCAACCTCGAGCCAGCGCTGCATGTCACGCGCGGCCGCGATCGCGCGCGCCGCGTGATCGGGTTGATGCTCCGACGCACCCCACACCGCCATGACGCTGTCGCCCACGAACTTGTCGACCGTGCCGCCGTGCCGGAACACGATCTCGGTGAGGATCGTGAACAGCTCGTTGAGCAGGGTGACCACGGTCTCGGCCGACTCGCGCTCGGCGAGCGGCGTGAACCCGACGACGTCCGCGAACAGCACGGTGATCTCGCGTCGCTCTCCTCCGAGCGCCAGCGAGCGCGTGCGGGCCACGATCTGGTCGACGAGCTGGTTCGGCAAGTAGCGACCGAGATCGGTGCGGATCTCGACCTCCTTCTTGATCTGCTCGTCGCTCGCGGCCAGCTGGTTCGCGGCGCGCTCGAGCGCGTTCCCGAGCACACCCAGCTCGTCGCTCGCGCGGATGGTCACCCTGCTCGCGAACTTCCGCTGCGCGAGCTCGCCAGCGTAGGCGACGAGCGCCTTGATCGGTCGCGTCACGCGGCGCGCCATCAACACGCCCGCGGCGATCGCGACCAGGATCGCCACCAGCACCGCCACGAGCACGACCTTGCGCACGGTCGCGATCGAGTAGAACACCGACGCGTACGGAAGCTCGACCGCGATCGTGAACGGAGTGTTGTCGATGGTGCGGAGCGCTCCGACGACGGACGTGCCGTCGGACCGCTCGTAGTCGCCGCTCGACGACAAGGTCTTCGTGGCCAGCACCCGTGGGTCGAACATCGCGAGGATCGCGAAGCTCGAGCGGTCGATCGTGGAACCCACGCGCTCGCCCTCCGAGTCCGCGACCACCACCCGCTCGGGGGTGACCACGACGAGCTGGCCCGTTGGAAGATGTGCCAGCGCGACGGTGATCACGCGCTCGGCGACCGGGCGCAACGCGATGTACGCCGCGACCGTGCGCTTCGGCGTGCCCGTCGTCGTTCGCAAGCGCAAGATGTAGGCGTCGTGGCCCGAGACCGCGACCGGTCCGAACCTCGTCCCGGCGATGTGATCCTCGGGGGGCAGGGTCTTGGGCAGCGCCGGCGGCTCGAGAGTCCGTTTGTTCTCCACCGAGGTGAGAAGGGCGCCGGTCTCGTCGTAGAACCCGACCTCGCGGATCGTGGTCGTGACATCGATCGCAGCCTCGACGACCGCCGCTCGAATGTCGGGCGGTGCATCGATCGCCGCCGAGATCGAGACCAGCGCGGTGTCGGCGTCCGAGATCGTCGCGCTCGTCGTCGTGAGGACGTGCTCGATCACCGACTCGAGCAACTCCTGGTTGGCGCTCGCCAGCGCCTGGCGGTTCACGCCGTTCACCGCGAATCCGACGGCGACCACCGGCACGACCGCCACGACCACCGCGAGAAGGGAGATCTTGAACCGGAAGCTCGGCCCCCGCCTGGTCGGGTGGTCAGGTGCGCTTGCGGTCACCGGTGCACGCTAACTCACTCTCTGGCTATTGCCTGGGTACGCGCGAGGTATGCCGCCATGCGATCCGCAATTGACGGGCGACCCCGTCCGCCGCGCCGGGCCAGCGCGCCACCCCGACCGCGCCCGCGCGGATCGCCTCGGAGATCACCGACGAGGACGGGTTGGGGTGAAGGACGAACCAGCGCCGGCCGTCGTCGCGAACGCGCCCGAGCGCGTCAAAGGTAACGATGACGATGCCTTCGGTTCCCACCTCGACGCCCAGGGCGCGCAGCTCGGCCGCAAGCACCGCGTCCTCGATCTCCAGGGTGACCTGCGGCGGGGTCGCGGTGGGGACCTCCAGCGGGCGAGCCCCGAACGCGCGCGCGGACCTGGGCAGCAGCGTCGAGGAGCGCTTGTTGGGCGCGGCGTGGCCAAGCTCGCGCAGCCGCCGGGCAACGTCTTCGGCGGTCGGGCGCTGCCAGGGCTCCTTGTCGAGCATCGACAGCACGAGGAGCTCGAGCTCCGGCGGCACCCCGCTCGCAAGCTCGCACAGGCCGATCGGCGGCAGGTAGAGGTGACCCGCGATCACGCGCGCGACGTTGCCGACGAACGGCGGTCGACCGGCCACCAGCTCGTGGATGACGCAGCCAAGGCTGTAGATATCGGCCGGCGGTCCGACCTCGCGGCCCTCCGCCTGCTCGGGCGCGATGTACAGCGGTGTCCCGAGCAGCACGTTCTCCGCCGTGAACCGGCCCAGGGTCTGAGACTCGGGTTCCACCATGAACGCGAGCCCGAAGTCGGAGAGCCGGCAACGCTCGGGCGCCGCCAGCTCGCCCTCGACGAAGACGTTCGCCGGTTTGACGTCGCGGTGAACGAGCCCGGCGGCGTGGGCCGCGGCGAGCATCTCGGCGAGCTTCGCGGCGAGCTCCACCGCCGTGGCGATGCTCGGCGGTCCGTCCGCGGTCTGTAGCGCGGTGGCGAGCGACGGTGCACGGACGAGCTCCATGACGATACACGGCCGGCCTTCGTACTCGAGCACGTCGTACACCGCGATGACGTCGGCGTGGTGAAACCGCGCGGCGATCATCACTTCGCGCTGAAACCGCCGCGCCTCGTCGCCCGTGGGTTGCTCGTGCATCAGCTTGACCGCGACGTCACGCGAGAGCTTGAGGTCGCGTGCCGCGTACACCGTGGCGCTCCCGCCTGAACCGAGCACGGACCGCAGCTCGTAGCGGTCGTCGATGCGCGCCGGCAGAGCGACCGAGGGCACCAACCCGGCCGGCGGCAGGGAACCACGGGTGTCCCGCTCGTTCACGCGGCCACGATAGCACCGGCCTCATCCCCCGGAGCGTCAGGGTTACCCCAGGCGATTGATTAACCGCCCGTCCCGACTCACAATGCCCGAGGTGTCGCGAGCGCGCTCAGGGGAGGAACCACACGTGGTGGTCGTCGATGACGACGACGAGCTGCTCGAGCTGATCACGGTCGGCCTCGCGGCCGCGGCGTTTCGCGTCTCGCCTCACACCTCCGCCGCGAGCGCGCTGGCAGCGCTCGACGAGACCGTCGACGTCGTCGTCACGGATGTGCGGATGGATGGCATGAGCGGCGTCGAGCTGTGCCAGCAGATCGCCGCGAGCCATCGCGATCTTCCGGTCATCGTGATGACCGCGTCCAACAAGCTCGAGACCGCGATCGCCGCGATCCGCGCCGGGGCGTACGACTTCATCACCAAGCCCCTCAACCTCGACACGCTGGGCATCGCGGTCGCGCGGGCGGTCGAGCATCGCCACCTCGGCGCCGAGGTGCGGCTGCTGCGCAGCGTGGTCGCCGGTGGGCAACACTTCGACGAGCTGATCGGGAGCTGCGACGCGATGCGGCGGCTGCATCCCATCCTCGAGCAGATCGCAGCGTCGGACGCGTCCCTGATGATCACCGGCGAGAGCGGAACCGGCAAGGAGGTCGTCGCCCGGGTCGTACACCGGCGCAGCCGACGCAGCGAAGGGCCGCTGATCTCCGTGAACTGCTCCGCGATCCCGGAGGCTCTCCTGGAGAGCGAGCTGTTCGGGCACGAGAAAGGGGCGTTCACGGATGCGCGAGCGACGCGTCAGGGATTGTTCCAGCAGGCAAACGGGGGGACGTTGTTCCTCGACGAGATCGGCGAGCTGCCGGTCTCCCTCCAGCCGAAGCTGCTGCGCGCGCTCGAAGAGCGCACGGTGCGCCCGGTCGGCGGGGCGCGCGAGCTTCCGTTCGATGCGCGGCTGATCGTCGCGACCAACCGTGATCTCGAGACGGCGATCGAGGAGCGAACGTTCCGCGAGGACCTCTACTACCGGGTCAACG
>JAYVLW010000051.1:0-6325 GCA_043759315.1 Myxococcales bacterium | reverse complement strand
CTCTGCGCGCCTTCGCGAAGGCGGATGCACGTGGAGACTGTCTGGTCGTCGCGCTGGAACGACACGATCATCTGGTTGCCCACGTCTGCGGCCACCGCGGCCGTTGGCCCTACCGAGCCGTCGGGGTGCGCGGCCTCGATGATTCCGACGCCCAGGTCGCGGTTGTAGACGAACACGATCGAGTCGACGAAGTTGACGTTCGGCGGGTACGAGAACGACGCTTTGCGGGCGCCGGGCTCGCCGGACAGGCCGAACGACATCCGCGCCGGATCGGGCGGAGGGATCGGAATCGAGGGCGTGACGCACCCCGAGACCACGACCAGACCGACGGCGAAGAGGAGAACGCGCATGGAACCAACCCCAGGCTGCAGCAAGCGACGATCCAGCTCGAGTCTACCGGATCCTCGCTAGTTACGAGAACGGCCTGCCAATTTCGTTGGCAGGCCGTGCACTTGGTAGGCAGCGCGCGTCGTGGAGCCGACGGCCGCAAGGTGGCAGGGGTCGGCAGGGGTCAGTTGGTCCGCTTCACGGTCGTCGGGAACATGATCGAGATGCCCGCGCCGAAGAAGATGTGGTTCAGGAACCGGCTGTCGTCGCTGGTTACCGCGAGGTTCGCATTGAAGTCGGCGCCGGACGGGTTGTCCGAGAACGCGTAGTCGCGAACCGTGAGGTCGAGCGCGATGAAGTCCGAGAGGAACACGTGGATGCCGCCGCCGATGTACAGGCCGAGGCGGCTGCCGTCGTTGAGCGGGGGATCGTTGTTCGGGTTGTTGTCGGGCGGGTTCATGCCCTCGGGGCCCGACGACATGCCGGGGGCCGGATCGTTGCACACCGACTTGTCACAGCTGCTCGTGAGCTGCGCGAACGCGATGCCTGCCTGGAAGTAGAAGTCGAACGCGACGTAGGCCTGGCTGAACGCGGCCAGCTTGCCGTACCAGGGCGTGAGGCTGACGTACGCGGCGCCGTGGATCGGCATCGCGTTCAGGTGGCTCTCGAACTCGGTCAGGCTCGGCTCGCGCGTCTTGTTGTCGGTCGCGGTCTCGAGGGTCGGCTTGATCTTCTTGACCAGGCCAGTGTCGATCGCGGTCGAGCCGACGCCGATGACGCCGATCGAGAGCATGTCGCCGAGGTGGTACTCGAGCTTCGCGCCGCCGCCGACGATGTGCCGGAAGTCGGCGTTGATCGTCGATTCGAACAGCGGGGCGAGCTCGAAGCGTCCCTTGACGAGCAGGCGACGGTGACGAACGGCGACGTCCTCGGCGAGACTGTTGTGACGGCGCTCGGCGTAGACCGACGATCCGAGCGCGAGGACACCGACGGTGGCCAGGAGCAGGTGCAGGTGCTGCTTCTTCATCATCATTGCCTCAGCGGAAGGTCGTGTACTCGAAGGACGTCGGCAGCCAGAAGCTGAGGCCGACCTGGAACATGACGTTGTTGATGAGCGCGCCGTCGGAGTTGCTCTTCGCCTGGTCAGAGGTGGCGTTCATCGTCGGCGAGCGGTCGGTCGGTTCGAACTTGTCGTAGAACACGTAGTCGCGGATGCCGAGGTTCACGGTGAGCCACTTGGCGAGGAAGAACCGCATGCTCGCACCGATGTTCGGCATGATCAGCAGGTTGGTGAAGCCGGGGAACTTCGTGTCCCGGGGAACCACTTCCGACTGGCCAGCGCCGATGCCCGCGGTGAAGAACACTTCCCAGGTGATCAGCTTCTTGTCGAGGACGGCGAACTTTCCGTAGACCGGCACGTAGTGGAAGTCGAGCGCGGCGCTCCAGTTGTACTTGTTCACCGTCGGCAGGCGGCGCGCCTGCCGAGCCACGAGGTCGAACGGCTCGCTGAACGACTCCTTGTAGTAGTGACCCTCGACACCGATCGCGAGGACGTCGGTCAGGTAGTAGTTGAGCTCGCCACCGATCGTGTAGTGGCGGACCATGTTGTCGTTCATCGTCGTGCCGACCATCGGGTACAGCTCGGTCCGGCGCGACTTGAGGAACGGCTTGCGGACGACGACGAGGATGTCCTTCCACGACAGCGGGGTCTTCTTGATCTCGCCGGCCTTCACGGCGGCCGCGTTCTGATCGGCCGCGGCCATATCGGCGTTCAGATCGCCTGGGCCAGGTTCGGCGCCCATGTCGATCTCGCCGCCGCTGCCGCTGCCCGCACCGTCGGCGGGATCGATCTCGATCTCGGGTTCTGCGCCACCCTTGGCGCTGCCCGATCCGGCTCCTCCGCCCCCACCGCCTTTCTTCCCCTTGTCAGCCAACGCGGAGGAGACCAAGAGGGTCAACCCCAGGAGCAACACGACGGATCGGTGGAATGCCCGCATTCGTAGGCGCTTCATAACACGTGCCTTTTTCCGCGCTCAAGCAAACGGCGCAGCTTTGGGTATCAGGTACCCAAGACAGGCGATCGCGCTGACAGTTGCAAGCCCCCCCGAACTTGGGGCGCGCAGCACCGCGGAGCGGTGCTCAGGTCGATCGCTACGCAGCCTCACTGGCGCTGGCATCGACATACAGCGCCTCGACGAAGGCAGCGGGGTCAAATGGCCTCAGATCGCCGATCTTCTCGCCGATCCCGACAAACCGGACCGGGACCTTGAGCTCGTCACAGATGCCGAGGACCACGCCCCCCTTGCTCGAGCCGTCGAGCTTGGTCAGGACGATCCCCGTGATCCCCATGTCGTCCTTGAAAGTCTTGGCCTGGGCGATTGCGTTCTGGCCGGTGGTCGCGTCGAGGACCATCCAGGTCTCGTGCGGGCAGCCCGGCATTGCCTTGTCCATGACCCGGCGCAGCTTCTTCAGCTCGTCCATCAGGCCCGAGTTCGAGTGCAGGCGCCCGGCGGTATCGCAGATCACCAGGTCGTAGCCGTCCTCGACGCCCTTCTTCACGGCGTCGAAGATGACGCTGGACGGGTCGCCGCCGGCCTTGCCCTTCACGACGGGGACGTTCGCGCGCTTGCCCCACTCCTCGAGCTGCTCGGTGGCGGCGGCGCGGAACGTGTCGCCGGCGGCGAGGAGGACCTTCTTGCCGTCGTCGGTGTACTGCTTCGCCAGCTTGCCGATCGTGGTGGTCTTTCCGACGCCGTTGACACCGAGGACGAGCAGGACGAACGGCTTGTGCGCGGTGACGTCCAGCGGCCCCGCCTGGACGTTCAGGATCTCGCGCGAGGTCTGGCGGATCTTCGCCCAGATCTTCTCGGCATCCTCGAGGTCAGTCTTCGACAGGCCGCTCTTCACGGACTGGAAGATCCGCTCGGCAGCGCGCGGGCCGATATCGGCCGTGAACAGGACCTCCTCGAGCTCCCCGAGCGTCTCGGCATCGATCTTCTTCTTACCGAACAGCTTACTGATGCGCGCCACGAACCCGCCGCGGGTCTTCGCGAGACCGGCCTTGTAGGCCTCGCGCGACTCCTCGTCGATGACGCCGGCTGGCTCCTCGGCCGGCGTGGCCTCGACCGGCTTCGCGGGCTCGCCCGGACGCGGACGGTTGCGCTGGCGGCGCGGGCGGACCTCCTCGACCTCGTCCTGGCCGAGCCGCGAGCGGGCGGTGGTTGCGCCCTTCGCCTTGCTCGTCGCGGACGCCCGGCGGAGGACGAAGATGACGAGGACGATCGCGACAACAGCGACCGCGAGCTTTATCAGCTCGTCTACCGGGAGCATAGGGCGCGCTTATACCTCAGCGCCCCTGTTTGGTCATTCCGGTGGGCGGGCGCAAGTCACGCCGCGCGCGTTCGCTCTCGAATAGCGCTCTCGACGCGCTCGTTCGCGGTCGCGAGGATGGTCTCGGGAGCGAGCCGCGGCGAGAAGTACACCTCCTCGACGAAGTCCGTGAGGTCCGCGAGGGCGGGGCTCTGCCGCTTGCTGCGCACGTGATCGACGATCTGGCGTGGCGACCACACGCCCCACAGCCGCGCCTCGGGCAGGAGCGGCTCCGCGGCGCGACGGTAGAGCTGGAACACCTTCTCGCGGACAGGCACGAGATCCACGCGGACGCCGCGCAGCTCGCCGCGGTGCGGGATCGACACGCCGAACTTCTCGGTGCAGTGACCGGGCGCGGCGACCTCGGCGCGCCACTCGCCGGGCGCAAGCTTCTCGAGCACGAAGCTGCCGTCGTCGGCGGTGCGGATGTCTCGCTCGATGTCGCCAAGCGTCAGGCACACGACGGCCTCGGGGACCGGGCGGCTGCGGATGGTGTCGCGCACGACGCCGGAGAACCCGTCGTCGTTGGGGCGGCGCAGCGTCGACATCACGCTCGGCTTGTTCGCGACCATGCCGCCGGTGAGCTGATCGGTCTCGCCCTCGTTGGCGGGGACCTCGGCGGCTGGTGCGGCGCGGCGAAACCGTCGCCACGGCTTCGCGCGCGCGAGGAAAAAGCCACCCGCGGCGAGAGCGGTGAGGGCGAAGGCGGCGATCGTGTAGCTGACCGGAACGGGCTGCGGGGAGCTCACCTTGATGATCGCGGGCTCGCTGCGGCTCGGCTTGATGAACGAGATGCCCGGGTCGGACTGGACCTGGAGCCCGAACGTCCCCTGGCCGATGATCTCGCCCTCGACCTTGAACCGGTAGCTGCCGTCGTCCGTGGTGGCGCCCTGGGCGAGGCGGCGATCGCCGGAGACGAGGGTGACCGCGGCGCGCTGGATCGGCCGGTCCTCGTCGTCGAGCACCTTGCCGGTGACCACGAGATCGTCCTCGTACGCGAGCTTCTGCGTGGACACGAACATCGACGTGTGGGTCCCCGTCGTCAGCTCGAACGCGGCGTCGGCCTGCGCACGCTGGCGCGTGTCGTCGCCGGCGAACACGGCGCGCAGGCGCTTGCTGCCCGGGCCGCCCGCCATCGTCCGGGTCAGCAGGAACGACGTGCCGGTGTCGACGGTGTGCACGGCCTTGAGGGCGGCATCGGGGGCGGTGCCGTCGCCGAGCTCGACGCGGTTGCCGATGGACAGCTCGACGGGGAGGGTGGCGGGGGCGTCATCGGCGGTCGCGGTGACGAGCACGCGGGCGCCGCCGGCCGCATCCTCCACGCTGACCACCAGCAGGACCTGGGCGCGTGATGGATCGGTGACGGTGCTCTGGAGCGCGGGCTCGAGCAGGTTGCCACCCTTGAACGCGAGCTCGACGTTCTGGGGGCCGGGCGGGACGCTGATCAGGGCGCGGAACCGGCCGTCGGGGCCGGTCGACGCGGTGACGTAGTCGTCGCCGATCTTGATGGTGACGACCTGGCCGCCGATGCCCTCGCCCGTGAGCTTGTCCACGAGCTGGCCGGTGACCTCGGCGATGCCGTCACCGCGCAGGCGGACCTTCTCGAGGCCGAGCGAGGTCTGGGCCTTGATGTCGATCGTGGGCGCGGCCGGGGCAGGCCCCGCGAGCACCAGGACGACCGCCACGAGGGCAAGAACCCGCACCCCACGGGTGATAGCACGAGGTGCAAGAGCCGAATGTCATAGGGCTGATCAACCCTGCGACCGCCCCCGGGGTATGCCTGGGTGGGCGTGGAGTAAAGCATGCGCATCAAGCGAGTCGAGATCATCGGCTTCAAGTCGTTTTGCGACCGGATGGTCGTCAACATCAGCGAGCAGATCACCGGCGTGGTCGGCCCGAACGGGTGCGGCAAGTCCAACATCGTGGACGCCATCCGCTGGTGCATGGGCGAGCAGAGCGCGAAGCACCTTCGCGGCAAGGCCATGGAGGACGTCATCTTCGCGGGATCCGAGTCGCGCGGCCCGGCACCGATGGCCGAGGTGTCGCTGACCTTCGATGACGTCGGGTTCTCGCACGAGACGCTCGAGCTCGCAAAGCACTCCGACGAGGCGGAGACCGAGCGCGCGCTCGCGGCGCTGGCGCCGGACGGCGAGGAGGCCCCGGTCGAGGTCGAGGGCGATGGTGTCGCAGCTGCCGCGGACGCGCCCGTCGATCCGGACGCTCCAGTCGCGAACGCCGGGACGTGGCTCGACGCGGAGGGGAATCCGATCCCGTCGCCGACCGAGGAGGTCGCGAACATGCTCGCGGACCAGCCGCCGGCGATCGATTTCGCGCGCTACACCGAGGTCACCATCACGCGGCGCCTGTACCGCGATGGCACCTCGCAGTACTTCATCAACAAGACCCCGTGCCGCCTGCGCGACGTCACCGAGTTCTTCCTTGGCACCGGCGTCGGCACGAAGGCGTACGCGATCATCGAGCAGGGTCGGATCGGCCAGATCGTCAGCTCGCGGCCGCAGGACCGCCGGATGATCATCGAGGAAGCCGCGGGCATCACGAAGTTCAAGGCGAAAAAGAAGGCCGCGGAGAAGAAGCTCGATCAGACGCGGCAGAACCTCATGCGCGTGTC
>JAYVLW010000050.1:0-7707 GCA_043759315.1 Myxococcales bacterium | reverse complement strand
CAACACCGTCGCGTCCGACGGCGCGACCTTGTCGATCGTCTGCCGGAGCTGCTGCATCGCCGGCGAGTCGCCGATCATCGAGCCGTACGCGAGGCGCTTCGTCAGCTCGCCGTGCGCGCGGCGCAGCTCGTCTTCATCGAGAGCGCGGCGGACCACGAGCCGCAGCTCGTCGGGCGAGAACGGCTTGCCGATGTAGTCACGCGCGCCGAGCTTCATGCCGCGAACGGCGGTGTCGATCGACGGATACGCGGTGATCAGCAGGACGGCGGGAGGCGGGGTCTCGTCACCGCGCGGCGCGAGCAGGCGCGGCAGCAGCGACACGCCATCCTGATCCGGCAGGTTGATGTCGCACAGGATGAGATCGAAGCGGCGCCGGGTGACCGCCGCGACTGCGCCGGCCGCACAGTCGACGGCCTCCACCTCGTACCCCGCACGACCGAGCACGTCGCTGCACAGCGCGCGGATGCCGCGCTCGTCGTCGACGATCAGGATCGAGCTCACGCGTCGTGCATATCACGATCTCTGGTGGACCCGAGCCCGCGGCAGCGTCGCGGCCGCGCGAACCTTGACGGCGCGCTGGCGCTCGCGGCGGGCGCGGCCGATCAGCTGTTCCTCGAGAACGTCCGAGACCACCCAGCTGACGAACGCCGTGACGCCGAGCAGCAGGACGACCAGGGTCTCGAACGACGGATTCGACGCCATGAGCCTAGGATGACGCGACCGGACGTCGAGTTCCACTCCTCCGACCTCGATCGGGCCCGGGCCAGGCCTCGTGGCGAAGACGAGCTGCGTCTCGACGTTGCAGCTACTTTCTGGTGCCGAGGTAGCGCGTCAGATCGTCGAGAGCTCGCAGCTCGTCGAGCCGGCCCATGACCGTGGTGACGAGTGCATCGGGGGACATCGCATCGGCGCGCAGCCGGGCACGTCCCTCGGCGACCGTCTCCGGGACGTAGATCCGCGCGAGCCCCGCGAGCCGGCGAGCGACCTCATCGGGGCTTGGCTCAGATCGCATCATCACCTTCGAGCTTCTCGATGTCGGCCAGGTCGATCGGCCGTCCCGCCAGGCGCTTCATGCGCAACAACGTCTCGCGCGACACGAACGTGATCGGCCCGGCGGGGAGATCGATGTCGACCCGATCATCGAGCACGCCCGCGTACGCTGCTTCGGCGATCAGCAAGTCGAGGACGAGGTGTTGCGCGTTGACGATCTTGTTCACGCGCTGGACGTGACGTTCGTTGGGCGTGCCGGCCCCAAAGGTCATCGGACCGGCCGGGAGATTGTAGCCAAGCGGAAGGACGGCGGCGAGCGTCGCGACGAGGTGCTCGCGCGCGATCACCAGGTCGATGTCCTTCGTCGAACGCGTGGCGCCATAGGCGGTGACGGCGATCCCGCCGCAGATCGCATACGGGATCCCGGCGCTCCGCAGGGCTGCGGCGATCGCGTGGAGCTCGTCGACGATATTCACCGACGATAGGGTATCCGGTCGGCGAGCACGTGGCCAGGCGTGGTCGTGAGCCCGAGCGGGCCGATCAGGCGTTCGGGATCACGAGCTTGAACTCCGCGCCCTTGCCCTGAGGACCGTCGCCGACCTCGATCGATCCGCCGGCGGTGGCGATCAGGTGCTTGCACACGGCGAGGCCGAGTCCGGTGCCGATGCCGGCCGCCTTGGTGGTGAAGAACGGATCGAACACGCGCGCGCGATCCTTGGCGGGCACACCGGGGCCGTCATCGACGACGGTGATCTGCGTGGCGATGCCCCCCGGGGCGGGCGTGACGGCGATCGTGATCGTGCCGCCGTTCGGCATCGCCTGCGCGGAGTTCTGCACCAGGTTGACGAGCACCTGCTGGAGTGCGTGCGCGTCGATCGCCAGCGGCTTCTCGGACCTCACGTCCGTGGTGAGCCGTGCGCGGGTCTTCTTGAGCTGCGGCTCGAGAAGCGCTCCGACGTGGCGTACGATCTGGGCGGGGTGGGTGACTGGCGGGGCGAAGGGCTTGCCGGCCTGCGCATCGATCGATGCGTCGCTCTGGCGCGGCGTGCGCGCATACTCGAGCAGGCCGCCGATGATCCCCTTCATCCGCTCCGCTTCGCTCGCGATCAGCTCGAGCGCAGCGCGATCTGGATGACCCTCCGGCTTGTCCTCCTGCAGCAGCTTCGCGTAGCCGAGCACGGTGGTGAGCGGGTTGTTGATCTCGTGCGCGACCTGCGCCGACATCACACCCACCGACGCGAGGCGATCGCCGCGTGCGAGTGCGGTCTGCAGCTCGTGGCGCTCGGCGATCCGGCGTGCCATCTCGTCGATGCGTTGACCGAGGACGCCGATCTCCCCGGGCCCCGCGATCGGGGGACCGACCTCGGCGTGCCCGGTCGCGATCGCATCCGCCCGTGCGGCGAGCGCCGCGAGCGGACGCGTGAGTCGGGTCGCGAACCAACCACCGAGTGCGAGCGCGAGCGCGAGCGCGACACCGCCGATGATCAGCGTGTCCCGCGTGGTGCGCCGCGCCAGCGCGTACGCCTCGGCCTCGGGCTGCTGGTGAAGGATCGCCCAGCGCACGCCACGCAGCGACTGATACCCCGAGAGGTTCCGGTACGCGCTGATCCAGCCGTTCGCCGACAGCGTGCCCTCGACCGGGGAGCCGAGCGCGCGGTCGACCGCGGGATCCTCCCCGGCGAGTGACGTGGTGCCGATCGGTGCGCCATCGCTCGCCGCGACCGGTACGCCGGCGCCATCGACGACCACGACCCGTGCACCGGAGCCCAGGCGCGCCGCGGCGAGCAGGTCGCGCACGAACGCGAGGTCCAGGCTCGCGACGAACACCCCCATCAGCTCGCCGGTACGGCCACGCGCCTGCACCACGAGCTGGACGATCGGCGTCTTGCCCGTGTGCACCGCATCGCCGACGTAGCCGCCGAAGCTGTGCGACCCGACATCCGCGCCGGGTGGCACGGGATCGCCGTAGCGCAGCGCGCCATCGGGATCGAGGATCGACAGGGCGTGGACGATCGGAACGTCGCGCCGCAGCCGCGCCATGAGCAGCTGCGTCTCGCGGACGTCGTCGGGGGCGTCCGCCCACGTCGCCGCGGCGAGCTCCACCGTGCGTCGTGAGTCTTGCAGGGTGCCATCGAGCGCCGCACCGAGTGCGCGGATATGGGCGAGTGCACCGCGCCGCACCTCGCGCTCGACGTCGTTGCGCGCGCGCATGATCGCGAGCACGCCGACCACGATGGTCGGCACGATCGCGGCGAGCGCGAGCACGAGCAGCACGCGCCAGCGCAGCGAGCCGGACGTTCGTTGCGCGGTGGATGCGCCGCTCACCTCCCACCCCGCGTCAGCCGCGCCCAGCCGCGGCGCACGCCCTCGATCGCTTCTTCGGGGGTGGCGTCCTTCGCGACCACCGCGGCCAGCGCCGGGTTGAGGTCGTCGAACAGGAGGGGCGTGACCGCCCAGCGGGGGAGCATCTGCGCCGAGCGCAGAGCCTCGGAGGCTGCCCGCGACAGCGGCGGCGAAGCGGCCAGTGATTCGATGCGCGTGGGGATGGTCGAGAACGTCTGCGCGAACTTCGTCGCGGCGGCGATGCTCGTCAGCTCCTCCGCCAGCGTCCAGCCGCGCGCGGGCTGCTTCGCGCACCCCGGCACCACGAGGAGCTGGCCGCCGCGGGGCGCCCCCGCGATCGCCGTGACCGCGACGCGCTCGGGATCGCGGAGCGTGCCGAGCTGCCACGGGCCGGTGATCCAGTACGCCACATCGTGCGAGCTCCAGCGGCGCAGCTCGTCGGGGGTCTCGGCACCGGATGGGGGGGGAGGGGCCGCCACATCGCCGAACAGCGCTGCGAACGAGCGCAGTGCCTTGGTCGCACCGTCGCCGGCGATCGCATCGGGCGCGAGGTCGGCGTGCTCGGCGCGCAGCCACGGTACGAGCCAGTAGCCGTCGACGCGCACGCCGAGGGGGTAGCGGCGGTCCTCGCTCCGGGCCGCGCGCGCCGCGGCGACGAGGTCGTCGATGCTCGCGGAGGCGGGTGGCGGGCTCGCCGCATCGCGCACCACGATCAGCCCGTCGACGGTCTGCGGGACGCCCAGCATGCGGTCCGGAGCCTTGGCCAGCGCGAGGCCCTCCGCCGTCCAGTCGAGGTCGTGCAGGTTGGTCGGCGGCGGCACCAGGTACGACGCGAGGCCGGGCAACCACGTCGCGTCGATGCGGATCAGATCCGGGCAATCGGTGCCGGCGCGGAGGATCTCGTGGATGACCTGCTGGCCGCGTGCGAACGGGACGAGCGAACCTTCGACGGCGAGCCCGCGGTCCGCCATCATCGCGTTGACCAGCTCGGTCTCGTCGGGCGAGAACGTGTGGAGGAAGCGGACCGGAGGGGGGGCGTTGGCATCGCGGCCACCGCAGGCTGCGGCGAGCGTCGCCATCGCGATCCAGCGCTTCACGTGCGGGACCTTAACGCGTGATATCAAGGGCCGGTGAGGAGCATGACCGGCTTCGGTCGCGGAATCGCCGAGCAGGCCGGCCTGCGTGCGACGGTGGATATCCGGTCGGTCAACCACCGGTTCCTCGATCTCAAGCTACGCGGCGCGGCGATCGCGCCGGCGCTCGAGGAGGCCGTGACCTCGCGCGTGCGTGCGGTGCTCGAGCGCGGTGCTGTCGCCGTCGCGATCAACGTGATCCGCGTTGCCGATGGCTCGGGAACCGGCTCGGCGATCGATGTCGTCGCCGCCGCCGCCGCGCATGCCCAGCTCGCGGCGCTCGCGGCGCAGCTCGGCCTGCCCGGACCCGATCTCGCGCTCGTGTTGGCGCAGCCCGGCGTCGTCGGGACGGCCGAGCGCACCGAGACCGAGCCTCCCGTGCTGCCGGCGCTCGACGCCGCGCTCGCGCAGCTCGACCGCATGCGCACCACCGAAGGTGCCGCGCTCGCCGCGGAGCTGATCGCGCGGTTCGACGAGCTGACGGCGCTCCGGGCGCGGCTCGCCGCGCTCGCGGCCGCCGTGCCGCACCAGCTCACGAAGCGCCTCCAGGAGCGGGTCTCGCGCCTGCTCGACGGCCACGACACGACCGGTGTCGATCCCGGGCGCCTCGCGCAGGAGGTCGCGCTGCTGGCGGATCGCTCCGATATCACCGAGGAGCTGGTTCGCCTGGCGAGCCACCTCGACCAGGCGCGGTCGCTGATCTCCGGCTCCGCGTCGGCCGGGCGCCGCCTCGATTTCCTGGTCCAGGAGATCGGCCGCGAGCTCAATACGATCGGAAGCAAGTCCACGATCACGGAGATCAGCGCGGCGATCGTCGATGGCAAGGCCGTACTCGAGAAAGTCCGCGAGCAGGTTCAGAACGTCGAGTGACGCGGCTATGATGGGCGGGTGCCGGATCGCGGTGTTCTCGTCATCGTGTCGTCGCCCTCCGGGGCCGGCAAGACCACGCTGACGCGCCGGCTGCTCACCGAGCACAAGGACAACCTCTTGTTCTCGGTCTCGCACACCACGCGACCGATGCGCCCCGGCGAGGTCGAAGGCCGCGACTACCACTTCGTGACGCCCGAGAAGTTCGACGACATGGTCCGGGCCCACGCGTTCGCCGAGCACGCGTACGTCCACTCCAACCGCTACGGGACCGCGGAGGCTCCGGTCGAGGCCGCCCTGGCGATGGGCAAGGACATGATCTTCGACGTGGACTGGCAGGGTGGGCAGGCGCTGTCGGCGCGCTGGCCCAAGGATTCTCTGAGGATCTTCATCCTACCTCCCGACCTGGAGACCCTGTCGAACCGCCTCCGTCAGCGCGCCACGGATGCTCCCGAGATCATCGAGCGCCGTCTCCACAACGCCCTCGCCGAGCTCGAGCACTACAGCGAATACGACAACTTGATCGTCAACGATGACCTCGAGCGTGCCTACGCGGTGCTCCGCGCGATCTACCTGACCCGCCGCTACGGGGTGGTCGATCGACCCGATGTTCCCTACCCCCTCGCGGATCTCGCCAGGATCGTTGAAAGCAATGCTGGTGCCGAGGCGCACGCCTTGCGGCTCGTCGGTCGGGCGTAGCGAACGAGAAACGGCAAAACTTTCGCTGACAGGGGGCGGCGCTGGGACAGCGCGATTGTCGCAATTGACGGATGTCGCGGGTTGGGCCAACCTAGAGCCATGAGGGGTCTTGGCGGCTTGATCCTGGCAGTGGTAGCGGCGGCGGGGTGCACGCGGACGTTTCACGGCAAGGCCGTGCAACCAAATCCGCTCGCGAAGCCCACCGAGACGCTACGCAGCTCCGAGAAGATCACGATCGTGCGTGGCGACATGGAGCTCGAGGCGCCGGACCAAGCGAGCCCGTCGCAGCGCGCGAGCGTGCTGCACAACCACCGCTATCCGCTCCTCAACCAGGCGAGCTTCACGGTGGTGTCGCGCGATCGGCTGCGCTTCCACGTCCAGGTCGATCACAAGTGGCAGGAGTGGGCGGACCTCAACACGTGGGAGGTCACGCTGACCGACGACCAGGGCCGCCGCTGGTCGCCGGAGTCGGTGGAGCATGCCCGGACCAAGATCATGACGACGATGTGGGACCGCGAGCAGCAGACCGCGCAGCGCAACCGGTTCGGCGACATCGTGGCGCTCAACGACGACGGCTGGAAGAACCGGCAGAGCCTCGGCTCTCTGTCGGTGTTCCGGGGCAAGGCGGACTTCGTGTTCTACGAGCGCGATCTGTTCCACGCGAACGTGCGCTGGTTGAAGCTCGTGGTCAGCCGCAGCGGCGAGGCGTTCGAGTTCCTGTGGAAATTCCAGGATCAAGTCGCTTCGGACTGACGTCGAAGCGGCCTTGGCCGGTCAGGCAGGTAACTCTCGACGCGCTGCGTGGTAACCTGGAGTTCCGGGTTCCGCGCAGTAACGATGCATCAGCTCGACCAGATCCTCTCCGACGTCGCCGGCTACTTCCCCAGCGCTGATCTGCCTCTGGTCCGCCGGGCCTACGACTTCGCCGCCCAGGCGCACGATGGTCAGACCCGCAAGTCGGGTGATCCGTACGTCACCCATCCGCTCGCGGTCGCGCAGATCATCGCCGAGCTGAAGCTCGACGTCGCGAGCGTGTGCGCGGGCCTGCTGCACGACTGCGTCGAGGACACGAGTGCCACGATCGAACAGCTCTCGGAGCTGTTCGGGAAGGAGGTCGCGTTCCTGGTCGAGGGCGTGACGAAGCTGGGCAAGCTCCCGTACTCCACGCGCGAGGAGCAGCAGGCGGAGAACTTCCGCAAGATGCTGCTCGCGATGGCGCGCGATATCCGCGTCATCCTCGTCAAGCTGTGCGACCGGCTCGACAACATGCGGTCGCTCGGGCACCTCCCGCCCGAGAAGCAGGAGCGCATCGCGGCCGAGACGATGCAGATCTACGCGCCCCTCGCGAACCGCCTCGGCATCCAGTGGGTCAAGGTCGAGCTCGAAGACCTCGCGTTCAAGTACATGTACCCGGGCGAGTACGAGCAGCTCGCGACCGACGTCGCGAAGAGCCGCGCCGAGCGCCTCGAGTACATCCACACGGTGGAGAAGCTGATCGCGAAGGAGATGAGCGAGAACGGCGTGCCGTCCCAGGTGATGGGGCGCGCCAAGCATCTGTGGTCGATCTACCAGAAGATCAAGAAGACCGAGCGCGAGCTCGAGCAGCTCTTCGACATCGTCGCCTTCCGCGTGCTCGTCAAGGACGTGCGCGCCTGCTACGAGACGCTCGGCGTGG
>JAYVLW010000049.1:0-9380 GCA_043759315.1 Myxococcales bacterium | reverse complement strand
CTGTTGCGCCTGCCGATCAACTGGAGCGGGATCGAGCCGACGCGCGGCCACTACGACGAGACCTACCTCACCCGCGTGGACGCCGCGCTCGCGTGCGCCGCGGACGCGGGGCTGCTCGTGGTCGTCGACCTTCACCAGGACGCGTACTCCAAGGAGATCGGCGAGGACGGCGCGCCGCTGTGGGCGATCCAGCCGCCACCGACGATGCTCCTCGGCGGACCGCTCACCGATCTCGGCGATCGCCGGCTCTCGGAGCAGACGCGGATGGCGTTCAAGACGTTCTTCGCTCCGGGCGATCCGGCCGGGCTACAAGACTCGTTTGCCGCGATGCTCGACGTCGTCGCGCGCAGGTGGGCCGAGCATCCCGCGGTGATCGGCTTCGAGCTCTACAACGAGCCAGATACCGGCACCGCCGAGCTCGATCCATTCAACGCGCGGATGGCGCAGGTCGTGCGCGACGCCGCACCCGCGAAGCTCGTGATGTTCGAGCCGTCCGCCGTCCGCAACTTCGCCGACTTCATCCCGCTCCCCAAGGCGCCGTTCCCGGTCAGCGGCGCGGTGTACGCGCCGCACGTCTACACCTACGTGTTCTACGCGGACCAGGGTCCGTTCGAGCGCGCCACGCTCGACGCCCTCGAGCCGAGCGTGCGCGCCGCGCGCGAAGAGGCGGATGCGTGGCACACGCCGCTGTGGATCGGCGAGTTCGGCGCCGCGCCCACCGACGACGCGGCGCACGCGAAGTGGATCCAGGCCGAGGAGCTTTTGCACGACCGCTACCTCGCCTCGAACGCGTTCTGGGTGTGGAAGGAGGACAGCCAGGGCAGCTGGGGCCTGTTCTCGCGCGACACGATCGCGAACACCTGGGTCGAGCGCCCGAACATCATCGGGTGGGTCTCGCGCGTGCGCGTGGCCCGCTATGCCAGCGCGCCGCGCGTCGTCGAGCCGTCGATGGCGGGCGATGCCGTGCGTGTCGAGCTCGCGGGCGGCACCGCGCCGAACCTCGTCTATGTCCCCGAGAGATTCGCGACGACGACCGTGATCACCTGCGATGGCCGCACGCGCGACGTCGTCAGGGATCCGGCGACCGGCCTCGTCGAGGTGCCGTGTGGCGGCGTCCTCGACATCACGCAGCGTCTCACTCGGGAGGCGGGAGGATCGGCCCCGTGAGCGCGGGCGGCACGGAGATGCGAAGCTCGATGCGGCCCTTGCCGCCCCCGCCACCACCACCGGATTCGTCGCTGCCCTTCAGGCCGGTCTCCCCGTAGACGCCCGACAGGTGGCCGGCTCCGCCGGACCCGAACAGGCTCGACGCGGCCAATCCACCCCGGCTGGTTCCGGTCGCGTCGGCGTCCCCTCCGTCGCCCAACCCGCCATTTCCCCCGCCGGCACCACCTCCGCCGACGGCAAACAACGCGCCCATGCCCGCGTAGGTCCTCGCGATGATCACGATCGACCCACCGGAACCGCCACCGCCCCCGGCCTGCGGCCCCGTGCGCCCGCCTCCGCCATTCGCGCGCACGGACCGATCCACGGTGACCGCATCGCCGATCAGCACGATCACGCCGCCGCCGCCACCGCCCCCGGTGACGCTGCCACCGCCGCGACCTCCATGGCAGCCGCCATAGATCCCACCCGCCGCCGTAGCGCCGGGGACCCCACCTCCCCCGCCTCCTCCACCAAGCCCTGCGCCGCCGGCGCCGCCGTTGCTCGCGAACGATCCCCCCGCACCGCCACCGGCCGTCAGGTTGACGACCCCGCCATCCCCGCTAAGGCAGCCACGGCTGCCTGGACCAGGGACGTCCAGGTGTCCCGACGCATCGAGTACCCCCCCGACCACGATCTTGTTCGCGATCACGACGAGCGGCTGGCCGCCGATCACCTTCGAATCACGAACCACGACGGAGTCGGCGGAGAACACGCAGCCCGTGAAGGCACTCGACGCGCTCTTGGTCGACGCACAGACGGTCGTATCGAAGACACCGCTCAGCGTTTGCTCCGACGACAAAGGTGCGGGGCCGAGGCAGAACACGAGGTCGCCCGCGCCGTAGCATCCGGGCGGCACATCGACCGCAGCATCGCCGCCCTCGCAGCGGTCGGCCGAGGAACAGAACCCGTCCACGCACGGAAGGTCTCCCGGGCACGAGCCGTCGGGCCCGCACCGCACCTTGCACCCATCCTCGAGGCGAGGCTCGTAACAGGCCGCGAGGCCGACGAGCAGCCATGCAGGTCTCACCTGCCCATGGTATCCGCAAACCACCGCTCCGCGCGGTGAGGTTTCCGTTGCACGGCGACGAGGTGTCGCGCTACGCACACCACGTGCCGGTCGAGCCGATCATCCTCCTCCCCAGTGCGTCCACCCGCCGGATCATCGGCTATCCGATCATCGCGATCGCACTGGTGCTCGCGTTCGCCGCCGGGACGATCGGCGTGATCATCGCGCTCGCGCTGGTCGCGGCCTACGTCGCGCTGTACGTCAAGCTCGGAACGGCACGGCTCGTCGTCGACGAGACCGGCGTGGAGCACAGGGGCGTGTTCTCGACGAAGACCATCCGGTGGGACGAGGTCCTCCGCTACCGGTTCGTCTCGATCGATCCCACCGCACACGCGCACGCCACCGGCGGCGGCCTGATCGGCGCGCTCGCGATCGCCGCGGTCAAGGCCATGCAGCGGAAGGGCGGTAACCGTCGGTTCAAGGCGGGCCGGCTCACGCTCCACGGCAAGGGCAAGCACAAGCTCGTGCTGAGCTCGCGGTTCAAGGACTGCGACACCGCGCTCGACTTCGCGTTCGCGCAGCTCCACCCGCGGCTCGCGAGCGGGACGCTGTTCGGCGATCTCTCGTTCGACGGCAACGTGCTGCGCCACCACAAGAAGGGCGAGCTCTCGATCGCCGAGATCGACAGCGTGATCGTCGGCGCCGACGGCACGATCTCGATCCGCAAGGTCGGCAAGCGGCTCGCGTGGGCGAGCACCGCGATGGCGCGCCTCGACAATCCGGTGATCCTGTTCGACCGGCTCGCCGACCGCAGCATCAAGGTCGACATGTCCGAGGAGGTGTTCCTCCCGCACCCGACCATCCAGCTGCTCACCGACGCGGCGAACGCGCGCGCGAACCTGCCGAAGGCCGTGGTCCACAAGAGCTAGGCTCCTCGGCGCTTCGCCACGTCGAGCGCCGCCACGCGGTACGCCTCGCCGAGCGTGGGAAAGTTGAAGACGTTGTCGACAAACGTATCGACGTCCATGTTCGCGATCATCGCGATCTGGCCGAGGTGAACGAGCTCGGCCGCACCTTCGCCGATGACCTGCACGCCGACCAGGCGATGACCGTCGGGACCGCACACCAGCTTGAGCAGACCCTCCTCGATCGCCGCGATCTGGCCGCGTGCCAGCTCGCTGAACCGGGCGCGGCCCACGACCGCGCCACCGAGCTTCTCGCGCGCCTGCGCCTCCGTCAGCCCGACGGTGGCGAGCTCCGGGATCGCGTAGACACCCGCGGGGATCACGTCGGACTGGTCCTGCACGGCGATGCCGAACGCGTGGCACGCCGCCCGGCGTCCCTGTTCCATCGCCGTGGAGGCCAGCGACGGCGGCCCGATCACGTCGCCGACCGCGTAGATGTGGGGCACGCTGGTTCGACAGTGGGCATCCACGACGAGCAGCCCGCGCGCCGTTGCCGCGAGGCCCGCCCGCTCGAGCGCGAGACCCACGAGGTTCGCTTCGCGGCCGAGGCAGTAGAGCAGCTTCTCGGCGCGGACCTGGGTGCCGTCATCGAGCATCGCGGTGACCTCGGCGCCGTCCCACACGATCGTCCGCGCCGTCCGCTCCCCGATGTATCGCCCGCCTCGGCGCTCGAACGCCCGGACCAGCTCGGTGCTGAGCTCTTCGTCGAGAAAGGCGAGGGGACGCGCCGACCGATCGATCATCACGACCCTGACCCCGAGCTCCGCGAAGATGCACGCGTACTCCGTGGCGATCACACCGCTCCCGATCACCGCGAGCGACTTCGGAAGGTATGCGATGGAGAGGATCGAGTCGCTATCGAGAACGTTCTCGTGATCGATCGGGACCTCGGGCGGATTGCGCGGGCGCGACCCGGTCGCGATCACCACGTGCTTCGCGGTCGCGGAGCGCGTCGTCCCATCCACCCCGCGGACCTCCACGACGTGCGGCGTCGCGAACCGGGCGCGGCCGTGCCAGCGCGTGATGCCGTTGCGGTCGAGCTGCTCTCCGATGAAGTGCTGATGGGCTGCGACCACGCCGCCAACGCGGGTCATCAGGCTCGCGAGCTTCAGGTCATCGGGTGGGACGAGATCGAGCACGCCGCCCGACCGTCTCCGCAGCGTCGCCACGGCGATCGCGGTCTCGCGCAAGGTCTTCGACGGGATCGTCCCGCGGTGCACGCAAGCACCACCCGGCTGCGCATCCTGCTCGATCACCACCACCCGTCCACCGGCCTTCGCCGCCTGGACGGCGGCCTTCTGCCCACCCGGTCCCGAGCCGATCACGATCATGTCGAAAGGTTCGTCGATCATCCGATCACCTCGATCGTCTTCGCGACCATCTCGGACTTCGCGACCAGCGCGGCCACGTCCTCGGGATAGAGATTCAGCGCCGGTGCGAGATCCTCGCTGGAGATCGTCTCGCCATCCAGACCGTGGGCGAGCCGGTCGGCGAGCGCGATCGTGGTCGCCACCTCGTGCCCGAGCGGAGCGTGATGAATGCGTACGGCCTCGGCGACCTTCGCCGGGAGCCCCCAGTGGTCGATCAAGGCGCCAGCGAGCTCCGCGTGGTGCGTCGCCGCCGCCGCGAGGATGTCGTCGCGATGAAGTGGCACCGCGAGCTCGCGATGAGTATCGACCAGCGCCTGCAACGCGAGCAGGCGGCCGAGATCGTGCATCAACCCGGCGAGGAACGCCACGTCGACCGTGCTGCGCCGCATCCGAGCGATCTCCTGCGCGAACAACGCGGTGGCGAGCGAGTGTCGGAAGGTCCCCCGCACGACGTCTTCGAACCCGCCCACTTCGAACACGCGCATGCGCGTTGCGATCACGAGCGCGATCTGCGTGATCGTCGCGAACCCGAGGCGACCGATCACCTGCTGGAGCGAGACCGCCTTCGTCGCCCCCGCGTAGACCGGCGAGCCCGCAACGCGCATCACGTGGGCGCTCAGCGCCGGGTCGCGGCGCAGCAGGTCGGCGAGGTCGGCGGCGTTGCAGTCCTGACGATCCGCCAGGGCGAGGACCTGGGTCGCGACTTCCGGCAGCAGGGGCAGCGAGAGCTCCCCACCCGCGATCCGGGCGCGGAATCTATCGTCGACCTCGCGCGCAAGGGGCATCGCTCGACGAATCGACCGGATCCAGCCGGCGACCAGGGCTTTCCGATCCTCCCCGGCGGTCGAGTCAGTGGTCGCCCGGAGGTCCCGGCACGGGGAGCACGCGGTCTCGGTGGCCCCGGCGGCGCTGCCTCACCGAGCGCAACGTTCCCCGGAACAGGCGGAGCTCGGCACGAAGGTGCCACCACGGTCGCCACATCGGCTGGGTGCGCTCGCCTTCGAGACGATGTGAGGACTGCGCGATCGCGTAGTCAACGATCGGCGCGGCGAGCGCGGTGACCAGCGACCGCTTCGCGATCGCGCGCGCGAGCAGCAGCAGCGCGAGCGACGTCGCGACGGCGTGGGCCGCCCGCACGGAGCGACTCGCGTGGACCTCCTGGTAGTGCGCCCAGAACTCGTCGAAGTCCTCGGCCTCGTACATGGCCTTCGCGGGATCGGGGACGCTGTCGATGTCGATGTCGGAATCCGGGCTCACGAGACCTCCTCGAGCAAGCGATCGATGGTGGCGAAGGCGCGCGCGTTGCCAGCCGGCAGGCGCGCGGTGGAGAGCGGTGCGCGGACGAACGCGCGGATCGCCTCGGGCTCGAGACGCGGCAACGAGATGCCGAGGCCGAGCTCCGCGAGGTACGCGGCGTTGAGCTCCTGCTCGCCCTGGTGGCGCAGCGGCAGCGAGAGGACGGGCTTGCCGAGATACAGCGCCTCCGACATCAGCGTGTAGCCGCCGTTGCAGATCACGGCGCGCGCACGGGCGAGGTCGGCGAGGAAGCGCTGCTCGTCGAACGTGCGCAGCACCACGTTGCCGTGCTCGCCGGCGCCGTCGCGCGTGTACACCACGAACCGCTGCTCCGGGATCGCGCGCAGCGCCGCGACCAGCGCCGACGTGGCGTGCGCGGTCTGATAGACGAGCACGTGATCGCCCGGCGTCGGCTCGAGCGCGAGGATCTCCGGCCGCAGGATCGGCCCGACGAGCGTGGTCCGCTCGCGGCACCGCGGCTTCGGCCTGGGAAAGTAGAACGAGGTCACCACGTAGTGCGCGCAGCCCGGCATCTTCGCGCGCACGAACGCCCGCGTCAGCCGGAAGTCGCGCGGGAGGCGGTCCTTGATCCGTGTGTCGTGTTCGCAACGATCGATGACGTGCTGGTGGTCGAGCGAGATCACCGGCCGATCGAACAGCCTGCCGAAGATGTGCGTGAACGAATCGAAGTCGCTGATGCACACGTCCGGCGCGAATCCGGAGATCGCGCGGCGATACAGCGCGATCGATTCGCGGATCGCCGGCCGCACCGACCGCCCGACGCGTGCGATCGTGCGCGACCGCGACATCGTCGCCCCGCGATATGCCATCGCAAACCCCGGGATGCGCTGGACGTCGTCGAAGTGCCGGCCCAGGTAGTCGTGCGCGCGCGCCGACGCCACCAGCTTGACCTCGTGGCCCCGCGCGCACAGGTGGTCCGCCATCACCCGGCTACGCATCGCGTGACCGAGCCCTTCTCCGGTCACGCCGTACAGCACGCGCACTACGAGGTCTCCCCGAGGAAGCGCTCGAGCGCCACGGTGACGAGCTGGCGTTTCGTGATCTCGCGGCGCGAGCACTCCACGTCGAGCCGCTTGTACAGCGCGGTCGGGAGCTGGATGTGCAGGCCGACCACGTCGTCGTCCCGGACGAACACGCCCTCGCCCGAGTCGAGCCGCGTCACCAGCTTCCAGCCCTTCTCGCGCAACCGCGCGATCTCGTAGCTCGCCTCCTGCTCCGCGAGCGCCACCAGCTCGGTCTTCGCAGCGCCCGACGACGTCGCGAGCCGCCGCGCGAGGCGGCGGCCGTACAACCTTCGGATCCGACTCTGTCTACCCATGGCATTAATCATTGTACATTGTACAAAGAACCGTCAAGTCCGAAACGACCGAGCACCGGATGTGTCCGATGGGATCTCGCCGGACACCGGACGCCCGCGTGTGTGGATCCGCGGACTTCGCCCCGTTCGGTGTCGGCACACGGCGTGTAGGGGCTTCGGCGGTGCATGGTAATCTCGAGCCGATGCTCGACGCAGACGCGCTTCGGCCGGAGACGCTACGGCTGCTCACGCGCGATGAGTTCACGCGCATGGCGGCGGCCGGCGTGTTCGACGACGACGAGCATGTCGAGCTGCTGCGTGGCGTGCTCGTTGCCATGACGAAGCAAGGTGAACCGCACGCGCGGATCACCGCGTGGCTCGGTCGCGCTCTCGATCGCGCGCTCGATGACGCGTACGAGGTGCGCCAGCACACGAGCTACAGCGCGACCGCGGACTCGGTGCCGGAGCCCGATGTTCAAGTGGTCGCGCGTGCGCTTCGGCGCCAGCTCCCTCGCTCGGCGTTTCTCTTGATCGAAGTCTCCGAGACTACGCTGCGCAAGGATCAGACGGTCAAGCCGCCGATCTATGCGGAGAATCGGTGCCCGGAGTACTGGGTCGTCGACCTCCCGAACCAAGCGGTCTGGGTCCACAGCGAGCCGACCAAGCAGCGCTACAAGTCGGTGGTGCGATTCGACGCGAGAGACGTGCTTCGCCCGCGGCTGCTTCCGGGTGTCGCGATCCCCGTCGCCGAGATTCCCTGGTGGCCTCCCGCGACGAAGCGCTCGCGGCGCCGCGCCCGCTAGTTGCAAGCCCCACGAACGTAGGGCGGGCAGCACCGCGTACCGGTGCACAGGTCAATTTGCGGGGAGGTCGCCGTCGCCCCGCTTCCAGCGGCCATCACGATCGGCGTCGACGAGGATCGGGCTCGCGATCGCGAAGGGCGTCACGCCCGGGTGCTGCCACTTGTCCTTCTGGTAGGTCCCGGTCTGCGCGAGTGGCATCGCCGTGTCCCCATCGGCGGTCACGCCGATCCAGGTGTCCACGTCGCCTGTCGCGATCGCGTCGGCCCAGTGAAAGCGGCCCACGTTCGCGGGCACGGCGATGGTGTGCACCACCTGCGGACCGCCGGGACCTCCGATCGTGATCGTGATCCTCTCGACGTGGACGAACCTTGCCTGCCCGAGCGTGACCTCGACCCACACGCTCCCCGACGAGCTCGCCTGAACCGTCTGGCCGGGCCCCACCGCCGCCTCGCCCTGCCCGCGCGCCATCTGGACGTCGAGCCACGGCCCGGTCGTCGCGATCACGCGACGCGCGAGGATCGCGTGGATGAAGGCGGCCTGGTCGAACGGCGAGGTCTGCGGCTTGTCGACGACCACGTACGTGCGCGCGACACCGTCGTGGTTCCAGTTGAAGTCGTGCGTGTCGCTGCTGCCGAGCGGCGCGATCGGATGGCCGTGATCGACCATGGTGTAGAAGTCGCGCACGCTGTCGTCGAACCGGCGATCACCGGGCACGTTGAACGCGGTGAACCCGTTGAGGACCTCGACGGCGTCGAACGTGGTGGGGAACGGCGGCGGCCACGAGGTGCCGTCCCATCCCAGGTGATCGTAGAGCGCGGTGACGCGGAACCGGGGATGGTTGACCTGGACGACGTGCTCCCCGGGCAACGCGCGCGCGAGCGCGAGGAGCGCCCGCGGATCGGCCGCCTTGACGACGTCCTCGGCGGGGGCGCCACCGCGCGGCGCCTTCGGATCGACGACGACCGGATAGACGCCGAGGTGCACGTTCTCCGACGTCAGCTCGTTCGACGACAGCCCCGCGATCACCCCATCGAGGCCGAGCGCGTGGATCGGGTCCGCGAGCGAGCCGTTCGTGTTGTGATCCGAGAGCGCCATGACCTGGATGCCGGCCGCGACCTGCGCGAGCACGCGCTGATCGTTCGGCATCGTCGAGTCGTTGGACGCGGCGGCGTGGACGTGAAGATCGGCGGCGAGCGTACCCCGTGGTGTCCAGGCGCGCTCGAGCGGGATCGCGAGCTCGACGCGTCCCTTCCCCGCCGTCAGATCCACCGTGCCCTCCCAGCGCTCGAACTCGATGCCGCGGTATGCGAGCACCGTGTACACGCCGTACGGGATCGCGGGCGTCGGCGAGCACCTGTCACCGCCGACCGGGACCTCGCCCGTGCCCGTGCCGACGATCAGGCCGTCCCACGAGCC